>NZ_JBMRGI010000010.1:0-164326 GCF_049384345.1 Stenotrophomonas sp. CASM110 | reverse complement strand
TGTGAGCGGGAAACCCGGGGATGTGGCCGGCCCGGGGCGGGCACTACCAGACATCGTTCTGGCTTGTGCCGACCAACGGTCGGCACCCACAGCACAAGAGCCTGCCGACCAGGGTCGGCATCCATCCAAAAGCGGCTTTGCTATCCTTTCCGCCCACGCCAGGGAGCCGTCCCGATGCCATCGCTGTCGCCCCGCCGCCCGCTGGTGCTGCTGGCCCTGATCGTCGTGATGGCCGCGATCTTCCTGATCGACACCGTCACCGATTACGCGGTTGCTGCTGCCTGCTTCTACGCAGCGGTCATCCTCGCGGCATCGCGCGTGCTGGGTGCGCGCGGGCTGATCTCCCTGGCCATCGCCTGCATCGCGCTGACCGGGCTGAGTTTCTTCCTGACCCGCTTCGGCACCTACCGCATCGGCCTGGTCAATTCGGTGATCGGCATGCTGGTGATCGGCATCACCACCTACCTCGCCCTGAACATGGAAGCGGCCAAGGCCGCCGTGCAGGAAGCGCAGGGTCGCCTGCTGCGGGTAGCGCGCGCCTCCACCGTGGGCGAACTCACCACCTCCATCGCCCATGAAGTGAACCAGCCGCTGGCGGCCATCGCCAGCAGCGCCGAAGCCTGCCAGCGCTGGCTGGCGCAGGACCCACCGAACGTGGACAAGGCCCGCCAGACCGTAGCCCGCATCCTGGCGGACGCGCACCGCGCCGGTGACGTGATCGCCCGCATCCGCGGCCTGACCCAGGGCGCGGCACCGGAACGACTCGCCTTCGACCTGAACCAGGCGGTGGAGGAAATGCTGGCGTTGTCGCGCAGCGAGCTGGACCGGCATGGCGTGGCCGTGGCCCTGCTGCTGGACGCCGACCTGCCGCCGGTGCAGGCCGATCGCGTGCAGGTGCAGCACGTGATCGGCAACCTGATCCTCAATGCGGTGGATGCAATGGAAGCGGTGCCCGCCGCCGACCGGCGCCTGTCGCTGCTGACCCGTCGTGATGGCCAACGGGTCAGCCTCAGCGTACGCGATCGTGGCGTCGGCCTGCCCGCCGAGCATCCCGAGCGCGTGTTCGACGCGTTCTGGACCACCAAGTCACACGGGTTGGGGCTGGGCCTCAGCCTGAGCCGCTCGATGATCGAGGCCAACGACGGCCAGATCCGCGCCGAACGACCGGCAGGCGGCGGTGCCTGCTTCGTCTTCGACCTGCCCGTCGCCACGGATGTCCACCATGCGTAAGCCCACTGCACCCATCGCCGATCCGGCGCCCATTGTCTATGTGGTCGACGACGATCCGTCGGTGCGCGCGGCGCTGGAAGACCTGCTGGCCTCGATGGGCCTGCAGGTGCGGGCCTTCGCCTCCACCCAGGCCTTCCTCGAGCACGACCTGGGAGACGCGCCGGCGTGCCTGGTGCTGGACGTGCGCATGCCCGGCCAGAGCGGTCTTGAATTCCATCACACGATGGGCAGCCATGGCCTGCAGCTCCCCGTGGTGTTCATCACCGGCCACGGCGACATCGCGATGGGTGTCAACGCGATCAAGGAGGGTGCCATCGAATTCCTGACCAAGCCCTTTCGCGACCAGGAACTGCTGGATGCGATCCACAAGGGCATCGAGATCGACCGCCAGCGCCGCCGCGAGGGCGAGGCGCTCGATGCCCTGCAGCAGCGCTGGAACACGCTCAACGCGGGTGAGCGCGAGGTGGTCGATGGCGTGGTGCGTGGCCGCCTCAACAAGCAGATCGCCGGCGACCTCGGCGTCAGCGAGATCACGGTGAAGGTGCGCCGCGCACAGGTGATGCGCAAGATGGGCGCGCGCACCCTGGTCGATCTGGTGCGCATGTACGACCGCCTGCAGGCGGGGACGCCATGAACGTCCACGTCGCCTTGCTGCGCGCAGTCAACGTCGGCGGCACCGGCAGGCTGCCGATGCGCGAACTGGTGGCGATGTGCGAGGACGCAGGCTTCGCCGATGTCCGCACGTACATCGCCAGCGGCAATGTGGTGTTGCGCAGCTCGCTCGACGAAACGGGCGTGCGCCAGGCCCTCGGCCAGCGGCTCCAGGAATATGCCGGCAAGCCGGTGGGCGTACTGGTGCGTTCGGCCAGCGAGATCGCAGGCGTGGTGGCACGCAATCCGTTTCCGGATGCCGCCGGCAACCGTGTGGTCGCCCTGTTCCTCGACGGCAGCCTGCCTGCCGACCCGCTTGATGGCGTGACCGGCCGGCGCGACGAACAGCTTGCACTCGGCACGCGCGAGATCTTCATCCACTACGGCGCCGGCATGGCCGACTCGCGCCTGCGCATTCCCGGCTCGGCACAGGGCACGGCGCGCAATCTCAACACCGTCGCCAGGCTAGCGGCGATGGCAGCGGAACTCCGCTAGGGTTCTTCCGGCAGGCTGTAGACCAGCCGGTAGTCATGGCGGCCCTCGCTGATGGTGATCTCCAGCGTGCCGCTCAGGCCGAGCAGTCCTTCACTGCCCGAATCGGGCACCACCACCACGCTCAGCTGCGGCGTGCCACGGGTCATCAACCCGTTGTGCTGCAGGGTGAACCCACCCTGGCGCCCGGCCAGCGTGGCCGTTACCCGCTCCATCGCCACGTAGCCGGCCGAGCCCTGCACCGGCGTGCGGAAGGCCAGCATCTGGCCGACGCTGCTGCCGTGCAGGTCGCCGGCGAAGGTCTTGTTGATCGACATCACCGCAATCGGGCCGTCATTGCCACCGATCGGCCGCAGATCCACTTCAAACGTACCGTGTGCTTCGCCCTTCATCCTGCTCTCCCCTCTGGTCGGTTCAACGCTGCTACTTCTTCGTGGCCAGCACGATCACCCCGGCCAGCACCAGGCCGATGCCGCTCCACTCCCGCAGGCTGGGCCGCTCGCCCAGCAGAAGATAGGCCAGCACGATCACCAGCACCACGCTGAACTTGTCCACCACGGCCACCTTGGCCAGCTCACCGCTCTGTAGTGCGCGGAAGTAGAACAGCCACGACGCACCGGTGGCCAGCGCCGACAGCACCAGGAACAGCTGGGTGCGCCCCGGCAGCAGCAATGGATTGGACCATTTGCCGGTGACCATCACCAGCGGCAGGATCACCGCCGCCACCACCAGGGTACGGATGGCCATGGCCAGGTCCGGGTCGACGCCCTTGACGCCGACCTTGGCGAACAGCGCAGTCAGCGCTGCGAACACGGCGGACAGTCCCGCCCAGAGCAACCATTGCGGTACGTTCTGCACGAAGCCCTCGCTTGCCGCAACCGATGAGCGTGCGCCAACGCTACTCCACCCTGCCATCGGTGGGGCTTCACCTGCCCATCACCGCCGCTACAATGGGACGGAATCGCCAGGGGGGCGATCTGCAGGGAATGCGCCATGCTTGAACAGGACACCACCCTCGCCCATACCGGGCCGTCGGCCCTTGACCGGGCCCGCCTGTCGTGCGCCGCACGGCTGCCGCTCCCCTTCCCCTTCGTTTCGCAGCAACCTGCCCGTTCCGCGCGGCAGGTTCCTCATTGCCTGCCCTGACCGGAGCCGTCGAAATGTCCGAGAACGCCCTCCTTGCCACGCCGGCCGCTACCGCGCCGATCAAGTACCTCGACCGCGCCATGGCCACGCTGCGCAGCCTGGGCCTGGCCGCTCCCCAGGACAACAACGCACCGGCCATCGCGCTGGTCTCGCAGCTGTCCACCCTTGACCAGGGCCGCGTGGTGGCCATTGCCCGCGTGCTGCAGCAGTCCGGGCATTTCAATGCCGTGATGCGTGACGAAATCAGCTCGGCCAAGGTGTCCGACCGCTATACCGAGATCATCCGCGCCTTCGACAGCATTCGTGACGATGCCAGCACCATGGTCGAACAGGTGCGCGACGGCAGGATCGACATGGGCGAGCGCCTGCAGAACCTGTGGATGAAGGTCACCCGCGGCGACATCCCGAGCCGGTTCGAGAAGATCCGCCGCACATTCCTGGAAGTCAGCCGCGATTCGGCCGAGCAGCTGCAGCGCGAGTCGCGCGTGCTGGAGATGTACGGCGACTTCCGCCTGTCGATCAAGGATGCCGAGATCCAGGCCCATGAGCTGTTGAAGCTGCAGGAGCAGGCGCTGGCCGATGCCCGCGAGGCGCTGAAGCAGGCGCAGCAGCGCGTGGAGTCGGCCGATCCGGCCGCCGATGCCGCCGACACCGGCCGCCTGGTCATGGCCCGCGATGAGGCCCTGCGCAACAACCAGGCCGAGGAGTCGCGCTACCAGCTGGCCAAGGACCTGGCCGAGAACCTGCAGGTGAATTACGCCACCTCCGAGGCGATCATGCTGCGCGTGCACCAGTCGCACGAGATCAAGCGCCGCGTCAACGAGCGCTCGGTGGTGTTCTTCTCCACCAATGAAACTAGCTTCACCGCCTTGAACCTGGCCTTCACCACGCAGATGGGCCTGCACGAGTCCACGCAGGCGCTCAATGCGATGACCGAGGGCACCTCCAAGGGCCTGGAAGCGGTGGCCAACATCGGCGATGACGTGCTGCACGAGGGCCTGAAGGCCGGCTACGGCGCCACCATCGGCGTCGATTCGGTGCGCAAGCTGGTCGATGCGGTGGTGCGCTTCCAGGAGACCTCGCTGCAGGAGATCGAGCAGCTGCGCGGCCAGGCGACCCGCGACTCGGCCGAGATCGCCGAGTATGTCGAACAGGGCAAGCAGCGCTTCGCCGCCCTGCTGCAGGCGCCGCCGAGCCCGGAGCCGCGCTGAGGTGAGTGCGACGATGGCCCCTGCCGAGCTGCAGGCTGCGCTGCTGACCATGGATGTGGTCGACCAGCTGCGCTACCGCAATGCCGAAATGAAGGCGCTGGCCGACAGCGGCCACGACAAGGCGACGCTGAAGCAGCGCCTGCTTGAGCTGTACCGCTCGCAGGGTATCGAGGTCTCCGACGAGATCCTCGAGGCCGGCATCCAGGCCCAGCGCGAGCAGCGCTACCTCTACACCGCGCCGCGTGGCTGGAAGGCGTGGCTGGCGCGGCGCTGGATCGATCGGGCCCGCCTGTTGAAGTGGGCGCTGCTGGCGGCCTTCCTGCTGCTGGTGCTCGGCATGCTGCTGGTCATGGCGCGCAGCTTCGGAGCGTTCGTGCACGAGAGCAACGTGCAGAAGAACGTGCAGGTGCTGAACGACAAGGTGGCCGCGCAGCAACAGGAGGCTGCTGCAGCGCGCGCCCTGCTGGCAGCACAGGAACAGGCCCTGCAGGGGCTGCTGCCACGTGCCACGGCCAGCGGTGGGCGCCTGCAGCCACTGGCCGAAGGCGCACAGGCCGCGCTGGCCGAAGCACAGCGGCGCTTCGCCGGGGTTCCCGCCGCACTGGCCGCACAGCCGACCCTTGTGCGCAAGGACAAGCTCACCCGGCTC
Organism: Stenotrophomonas sp. CASM110; assembly: GCF_049384345.1. Taxonomy (NCBI): domain Bacteria; kingdom Pseudomonadati; phylum Pseudomonadota; class Gammaproteobacteria; order Lysobacterales; family Lysobacteraceae; genus Stenotrophomonas; species Stenotrophomonas sp. CASM110. The sequence continues at coordinate 158,947 of NZ_JBMRGI010000010.1, read as the reverse complement.
AGCAGTGGTGGCAGTGCCACCGGCGAGCAGGCGGCCGCGCAGGTTGAGCAGCATCGGCAGGCCGCCGCGCAGCTGCTGGCGAATGCCAGGGAAACCCTGCCGCCGCTGACCGAGCGGGTGAACATTCTCGGCCAGGCGATCGAGGCCAGCGAGCTGCTGGATACCACCAACGCCGCCGCAAAGGCGGCACGCCTCGCGCCGGATGCAGAGCAGGCGCGCGCACGCGCCTACACCGGCGGCGACGTGGCACTGCGCGCGGGCGACATCGCCGCGGCCGGCCAGGCGGTAGCGACCCTGAAGGAGCTGATCGGCAGCGCCGACACGCTGGCCGCGCTCAACGAGCGGTTGGCCCAGCTCAAGGCCGACGGCCTCGCCACCGGTGTCGCCGGCGAAGACCGCAAGCGCTTCGAACGTGCGCTGGAGCAGGCCGCCCGCCTGATCCGGGTCGAGACGCTGGCCGAAGCCGGGCCGGCCCTGGACAAGGTCAGCCAGCTGGTGGGGCTGCTGTCGCAGACCCTGGTCTACCGCATCGTCAACCGTGACGATGAACGCACCGGCGTCTGGCGCTACAACGAGAAGGCCAATGGTGGCCGCAACTACTATCTGGTGACCGAAGCGCTGGACGAGGCCGGCAATGCTGCCGAACTGCCGATCCGCAACGAGGAAACCGGCAAGGAGGAACGGGTCTCGGTGTTTGCCGTACGCGTGCCCGAGGCCACCTACAACCGGGTTGCCGCCGACAAGCAGGACAACGGCATCATCGAAGACGACCAGATCGGCAGCAAGCCGCGCGGCAGCCTGTCGCCGCGGTTCCGCATGCCCGCCACCGGTGGCTACATCACCCAATGGTCATGGGTAAGGAACTGACATGAGAGACCTGAACGACGCGATTGCCGATGTCGAAACCGATATCGGCCAGGTGCAGGCACAACTGGCCGCGCGTGGCGACCAGTGCCGGGAGCTGATCAAGGAACAGGAAGCGCTGCACGGGCGGGTCCGCGACGACTTCAACGCCCTGGCGCGCCTGCAGGCCGAGGCCGCCACCGATGCGCCGCCGATGCTGGCCCGGGACCTGCTGCAGCAGTCCAGCGCCGATCTGCAGCGCCGTGACCGCAAAGCGGCGGTACTGGACGACGAACTGCAGGCGCTGCTGGACATCGAGCAGTCCTTGCAGCAGCGGTCGCAGGAGGCCGTTGCCGCACGCGACGCCGCCGGCGAACGCTGGCAGGCCCTGCAGGACCAGGTGGACACCACGCTGGAAGCGGAACCCACCTACAGGGTGCTGCAGGACGACCTGCAGCTGGCCGTGGCACGCGCCGACACGGTCGAGCGCATGGCTTCCTCTGCCCAATCGGAGCATGACGCCAAGGCCGGCGCCTATCAGGCCGACCCGATCTTCATGTACCTGCACCGGCGCAGCTACGGCAGCACGGCCTACCGCGGCTGGCCACTGGTGCGCACCGTCGACGGCTGGCTGGCCGAACTGTGCGGCTTTGACCGTGCCCGTCGCGAGTACGCCACGCTGGTCGAGCTTCCGCCCTATCTGCAGGAACATGCCCGACGCGCCCGCGACGACGTGGAGGCGGCCCGCCAACCGGTACAGCAGGCCCGCGATGCCGCCCTCGCCCGCGCCGGTGGCGACCCGCTGCGCCAGCAGCTGCAGACGGCACAGGGCGCAGTAGCGCAGGCGCTGCTGGCCGAGCAGCTGCATCGTCAGACCGTGGATGCCAAGCAGGCACAGATCGACGGCTTCCGCAGTTGGACCGATGCCGAAGGCAGCGCCCTGCTCACCGCGCTGGCGCGCACGCTGTCGGCCAAGAGCATGGACGACCTGTACCGGCGCGTGGCCGCCACCGCCTCCGGCGAGGACGATGCCGTGCTCGAGCGCATCCATCGCAGTCGCCTGCGCCTGGGCGAGATCGATGGGATGGTAGGCGAGCACACCCGCGAAATGGCCGTGCTGAAAAAGCGCCTGGACAGCCTGCAGGCGGCGCGGAGGAGCTACCAGGCGGCAGCAGACATCGAGCGCCAGGCCTACGAGGCGCCGAGCTACCGGGCCGTCGCGCCGGCCACCGTCGCCGCATCCTTCTTCAGCACCACCAGCAGCCGAAGCACCACCCGCTCCTCTGGCGGCCTGTTCGACCTGCTTTCGGGCGGTTCCAGCAGTTCCGGCTCGGGTTCGAGCTCCAGTTCGAGCTCCAGCTCCAGCTCCAGTTCCAGCGGCAGCAGCTTCCACAGCGGCGGTGGTATCAGCGGCGGCGGTGACTTCAAGACCGGCGGCGGGTTCTAGCCTGGCAACGGCCGGGTGCGCCGCTTCAGCCGCGCATCCAGCAACCCCACGCCCAGCAGCACCAGGCTGGTCAGCCATCCGGCGGCCAGCAGGTGCATCCAGGGCAACACCAGGCCCAGCATCAGTAGTGCGGCGGCGCCCAGCAGGTGCGAGCGCGGCGCGCGCCCATAGACCACGTGCTTGTACAGGGCACTGCCCAGCAGATAGATCAGCGGGCCCGCCACCATCACCGTGGCGTACACCGTGGTGACGGCCGCCGCCGGATGGTCCATGACCAGATCGTTGCCCACCGCGGTGGCGATGATGCCGGCGATCAGCAGGGCATGCACGTAATGGAAATTGGCGCCCATCCGGCCCGGGTCTTCGGCGTGGGTGATGGCCTCTGTGGCATCGCGGCTGGAGATGCCGAAGTACAGCCACCACATGGCAATCGTGCCAGCGAAGGTGGCCAGCACCGCCGAGATCACCTGCAGGCTCCAGTGCTCGACATCGCTTAGCACGCCCCCGGTGGCCAGCAACGTCTCGCCCAGTGCGACGATGACGAACAGCTGGCAGCGTTCGGCCAGGTGACCGCCCTCGATGGTCCAGTCGCGGGTGTGCGACCGGCCCATGCCCGGGAACGCGAAGCCGAACATCGGCGAGATGTATTCGCAGGCCGCCGCCATCGCCCACAGTGCCAGCCGCAGGTGGCCCTCGGCCGCCGCGCCGGCCAGCCAGAAGCAGGCCGACACGCTGACCCAGGCCAGCATGCGGCGGAAGTTCGGCGCCAACGTATGGTTGCGGCCGACTTCCAGCAGCACGAACGCGGTGCGTCCGACCTGCATCGTGGCGTACGCCCCGGCGAAGATCCACGCACGATCGGCGAACGCCTCGGGAATGGACGAGGACATCAACAACGCCAGCAGCATGGTGGCGAACATCAGGCCCCGGATGCGCGGCGCCTCCGGGTCGAACCAGTTGCTGACCCAGCACGCGTACTGCCAGCCGAGCCAGACCGCGAACCACAGCACCAGGGTCTGCAGCACGCCGGCCAGATCCAGGTGGTGCAGCAGATGGTGGCTGAGCTGGGTGACCGCGAACACGTAGACCAGGTCGAAGAACAGTTCTTCGTAGGTCACGCGGGCATGATGGCCATCGCGGTGGCGCAGCGCGGGCAGGCGCAGTCGGGTACTCATGGAACTCCTTCAGCGCGCCAGGCGCCAGTACAGGAAACCGGCCAGCAGCGCCGGCACGGCGAATACCAGCAACAGGATCGGCAGCTCCTCGCGTACCGCGTAGCCGGCCTTGCTGACCCCTACCCACATGTTGGCCACGGCCACCAGCAGCCAGGTGGCGATGAAGGCGATCAGTGCCGTGGGCAGCTGCGAGGTGCCCGTGCTCCAGAGATGGCCAAACAGCACGAATACCCCCAGCAGCAGTACGCCACCCAGCATCACCATGAGCACGTGCATGGTCCACCTCCTTGAGCCTGGTAGCAGGCTAGCCCCGGCCGATTCTGCGCTCCAGCCCGTGGAGGTGGATTCACAATCCATGGCCAGCGAACAATCCCTGGGCAGGCTGCGGCGCACCTTATCGCAGCCATGAATTATTCGCGAAACGGTCCGCGCGGCCCGCGTGGTAGTTTCATCCGACCCTGCCCAGACACCTCTCCGCCATGCGCCTTTGCCTGACGACCCTTGCCCTGACTGCCACACTTGCCTTTGATGTGACTGCCGCCGACGCACCGCTGCCGCAGCTGCAGGCCTACACCGTGGACGCCTCGTGGCTGCAGCCGATGGCACCGCTGCAGATTGCCGACCACACCTGGCAGATCGGCACCGAGGACCTGACCGCGCTGCTGGTGCAGACCGCCGACGGTGCGGTACTGCTCGACGGCGGCATGCCGCAGATGGCCGGTCACCTGCTGGACAACATGAAGGCACGCGGGGTGGCAGCACAGGATCTACGGCTGATCCTGCTCAGCCATGCGCATGCCGACCATGCCGGCCCGGTGGCGGAGCTGAAGCGCCGTACCGGCGCCAGCGTAGCGGCCAACGCCGAATCGGCCGTGCTGCTGGCGCGCGGTGGCAGCAACGACCTGCACTTTGGCGACAGCATCACCTTTCCGCCGGCCAGCGCCGACCGCATCATCATGGATGGCGAAGGGGTCACCGTAGGCGGCATCGCGTTCACCGCGCACTTCATGCCGGGGCACACCCCAGGCAGCACCGCCTGGACCTGGACCGATACCCGCGATGGCCAGCCGGTGCGCATCGCCTACGCCGACAGCCTGAGTGCGCCGGGCTACCAGCTGCAGGGCAACGCCCGTTATCCACGCCTGGTCGAGGACTACCGGCGCAGCTTCGCTACGGTGCGCGGCCTGCCCTGCGACCTGCTGCTGACGCCGCATCCGGGCGCCAGCAACTGGAACTATGCCGCGGGTGCAGAGGCCGGAGCCAACGCCCTGACCTGCAAGGCCTACGCGGATGCGGCCGAGAAGAAGTTCGACGCACAGCTGGCCAAGGAAACAGCCACGGCACGCTGATCCTGTAGAGCCGAGCCCATGCTCGGCTTGCCGGCCAAACACAGCCGAGCATAGGCTCAGCCCTACACAAGACGCGTCGAAGGGTGCCGGTCAGGACGACCGGCACCCGCCTTCCATCAGCCACCCTGCCCGTGCTGGGCAAACGGCTCGGTGCTGCCGTCGGTCCGCACCAGCTCGACGGTGTACGACTGCACGTAACCATCCGGCATTTCCATGCCCGGCGAACCGGCCGGCATGCCGGGCAGCACCAGCCCGCGTGCGGCCGGGCGTTCGGCCAGCAGGCGCTTGATGTCCTCGGCCGGGATGTGGCCTTCGACCACATAACCGCCGATCTCGGCGGTATGGCAGGAGGCCTTGCCGACCGGCACGCCCAGGCGGACCTTGATCGGATTCATGTCATCGGTATCGCGCACGTCCACCTGGAAGCCCGCGGCCTTCAGATGGTCGACCCAGATACCGCAACAGCCACAGCTGGCGGTCTTGTGCACGATGGCCACCGGCAGGGCCGGATCGACCTTGGCCGGGCTGGCCTGGATCGGTGCCACCGGAGCCTTGCTGGCGACCGGTGCGGCGGCGGACTCTTCGGCGGCACGTGCACAGGCGGTGGTGGCCAGCACGGTGCCCAGCAGCAGGCCGAGGGAGAGAGAACGGTTCATTGAGTGATTCCTTTGCTGAGGCGGGCAACGCGGCCCGCCGCCCGCGCATCGAAGGCGCAGGCAGAGGCGAGAAAGAGCCGAACAGTCATGGCAGGCGCTTGAGCGCCTGCAGGACATCACACGATCGGGGGACGCAACGGGTCCGGCATCGGCGGCGATGCGCGTTGCTGGGAACGGGCAGCTACAGGCGCCTCACGCCACGGCGAGGCGGGCGTTCCACTCAACGTGGCCAGCATGCCAAGGCAGGCTGGCGGGCATTCGCACTCACCGCTCTGGCAGGCCGCCCGGGCCGCATCATCGCAGCAGCCGGCTGCCGCCAGCGCAGCCGCGTGCGGTGCAGCGCAGTGATCCTGGTTGGCCGACCCGCCGTACGAAGACGAGCCAAGCGCCAGCGCCGGTGCATTCAGCACCAGGGCAACGAGCAGCATCCATCGCAGCAGCAGGCCAGGCAGGTTCACCCGCCGATGATAGCCGATGCGCGTCACGCAATCGCCGCCGCCATCGCCCGCATCCGCACCGGGATCGACTTCGCTGCGGGTGTGCCGCTGATCCGGTCGTAGTAGTCCAGCGGCAGCAACGGGTTCAGTTCCGGGTAGTAACCGGCCAGCGCGCCGCGCGGCATCGGGTAGTCCAGCACCGTCAGGCCCTCGATGCGGCGCTGCACGCCATCGCCGCTGATCGTCTCCAGGCTGACCAGCGCTTCCTTCTCCAGCCCGCGCGCCAGCCGGTCCTCGATATTCATGAACAGCACCATGCGATCGTTGTACACGCCGCGATAGCGATCGTTGTAGCTGTAGATGGTGGTGTTGTACTGATCATGCGAGCGTACCGTGGCCAACCGCAGCATGTCCGGATCGTGCACCGGATCGTCCACGTCCAGGCCGGGCATCACCAGGATGTTGGCCTTGCCATTGGGCGTGGGCCACACCCGGCGGCGCGGCGGAATGTCCAGATGGAAACCGTGTGGCTGCTGGATGCGCTCGTTGAAGCCGGTGTAGATCTCCGGATACACCGCGGCAATCAGCTCGCGGATGGGCGCGTAGTCGTGCATGCAGCCGGCCCAGTCAACCCTGCTGTCGGGCAGCGTGGCCAGTGCCATCCGGCAGACGATCTCGACCTCGGGCAACACCTCGGCACTGACCGGCTCCAGTACCCCGCGCGACGCGGTGACATTCGACATCGCGTCTTCGATGGTGACGAACTGCTCGCCGGCCGGCGTAACGATGCGCTCCGAGCGCGCCACCACCGGCAGGATCAGTGCATCGCGGCCATGGACCAGGTGCCCGCGGTTGAGCTTGGTGGCAATGCCCACGGTGAGCTCCAGGCCACGCATTGCCTCATACGCACGCGGGGTATCGGGCACGGCATGGATGAAGTTGCCACCCAGGCCGATGAACACCTTGGCGCTGCCGTCCAGCATCGCCTCGATGGATTCGACCACATGGTGGCCATGCTCGCGCGGCGGGTCGAAGCCGAACACCTGCTGCACGCGGTCCAGATAGGCCGGCTTGGGCTTCTCGTCGATGCCGACGGTGCGGTCGCCCTGCACATTGGAATGCCCACGGATCGGTCCGATGCCGGCGCCGGGCTTGCCGAAGTTGCCACGCAGCAACAGCAGGTTGGCGACCTGCTGCAGCAGGCGCGAGCCGTACTGGTGCTGGGTCAGCCCCATGCCGTAGCAGATCACGGTGGCCTTGGAACGGATGTAGATCTCCGCACAGCGGCGGATCTGCGCCTGCGAAATGCCGGACACCTGCACGATCTGGTCCCAGTCCTGCGCCATCACGTCTTCGCGCAGCGCCTCCAGGCCCACCGTGTGTTCCGACAGGAAATCATGGTCGAGCACGCGCTCGCCCTGTGCCTCACGCTCGAACATCACCTTCATCATGCCCTTGATCAGGGCCAGGTCGCCGCCGATGCGGATATGCACGAACTCGCTGGTGATCTCGGTCGAACCGAACGTGGCCATCTGCACCACGTCCTGCGGCTCGGCGAAGCGGATCAGCGCACGCTCGGGCATCGGATTGACCGCCACGATCGGGATGCCGCGTTTACGCGCCTCGACCAGGTTGCTCATCATCCGCGGTGAATTGGTACCGGTGTTCTGGCCGATCACGAAGATCGCCTCGGCATGCTCGAAATCCTGCAGCACGATGGTGCCCTTGCCCACCCCGATGGCCGGCGGCAGGCCACGGCTGGTCGGCTCGTGGCACATGTTCGAGCAGTCCGGGAAATTATTGGTGCCGAACTCGCGCACGAAGATCGAATACAGGAACGCGGCTTCATTGGGCGTGCGGCCGGAGGTGTAGAACTCGGCCTGGTGCGGGCTGTCCAGCGCCTGCAGGTGGCGGCCGATCAGCGCGAAGGCATCGTCCCAGCTGCACGGCACGTAGTGGTCGGTGGCTGCGTCGTAGCGCATCGGCTCGGTCAGCCGGCCCTGCATCTCCAGCCAGTAGTCGGTCTGCGCCATCAGTTCGGTCACGGTGTACCGGGCGAACAGTTCGCGGCCGGCGCGGAACTGGGTGGCTTCCCAGGCCAGTGCCTTCGCGCCGTTCTCGCAGAACTCCAGCTTCTTGCGTTCGTCGGCATCGGGGAACGCGCAGCTGGGGCACTTGAAGCCACCGGGCTGGTTCATCGCCAGCAATGCCTTCGATCCCTTGCCGATCACACTCTGCTGCAGCAGCACCTTGGCCGTGGCGCCGGCGGCACCCCAGCCTCCGGCGGGCTGGTTGTAGGGCTTGTAACGCGGCGGTTTCTGCTCGGACATGTTCGGGAACCTGGCGGAAGGAACGCAACAACGAACGGCACAACGCGGCCCGGCGGTGCATTCAGTGGCACGACCAGCCGCACAGTCAAGCACGGCCCACGGCGCTTCGCCAGAGGGCACCGGCTGATTTCAGCACAACCTGCCATGGCAACGGTTACAGCCGCGTCTGCGCGCAACCACTGCGCTATCCTCGAAACCGCCGGCGGTGGCCCGCCCGCGTTTCTCCCTTGTCCGGACGCGCTGCATGCCTGATTCGATCCCGCCGCACACCCCGCCTGCCGGCACCGCCCAACGCCCGTTGCAGCGCTGGCGCGGCGGCACGCAACAGCAGCAGGTCGACGTGGTGGCCGAGGAAGTGCCGGTGGCGCTGCGCTACAACGATGCCGCCTTTGCCGTGATGATGGCCACACCCTGTGATCTGGAGGACTTCGCACTCGGATTTTCGCTCAGCGAAGGCCTGATCAGCGCGCCCTCGCAGCTGCTGTCGATCGATATCCACCCACAGCTGGAAGGCATCGAGCTGCAGATGACCGTGGACGAGGCTGCGCCCGGCGCAAACCTCGACCCCGACAAGGGGCGCCTGCTGCCCGGCCGTGGTGGCTGTGGCCTGTGCGGCACGCGCCAGCTGGAAGAAGTGCTGCGCCCACTGCCGCAGATCCGCGAACGCCGCAGCTATTCCGCCACCGCCCTGCAGCGGGCGTTGGCCAGCCTGGCGCAGCACCAGCCGATGAATGCGGCAAGCGGCTCGATCCATGCCGCGGCCTGGGCCGACGCCAGTGGGCGCATCGGCTGGGTACGCGAGGACGTCGGCCGCCACAATGCACTGGACAAGCTGATCGGCGCCCTGCACCACAACGAACACGCCATCGAAGGCGGCCTGCTGGTGATTTCCAGCCGGGCCAGCTACGAGATGGTGAGCAAGGCAGTGCGCGCCGGCGCCAGCGTGCTGGCGGCAGTGTCCGCGCCGACCGCGCTGGCGATCGATCTGGCCCGCAGCGCCGGCCTGTGCCTGGTCGGGTTCGCGCGGGAAAGCGGGTTCAATGTGTATACCCATCCGGAGCGGCTGCAGGCGCACGACGGCCACGCCCGCTGAGGATGGCCGGGAGCACTGCGTTCCCCCGGCCCGGTACACCTCAGCGCAGCGCGACCTTCGGGAAGTCCACCGGCACGTCGAACGCCACGTTGACGTAGTTGGTGAACAGGTTGAGCGCCACATGCGCGAGGATCTCGACGACCTGCTCATCATCGAAGCCGGCCGCGCGCAGCGCCTGCACGTCGCCGTCGGCGATCTGCGCACGCTGCTCGACCACCTTCAACGCGAAGTCGAGCGCCGCCGCAGTGGCCGGGTCGCTGGACTGGCCGATCTGCGCGGCAGCCATCTGCTCACCGCTGGCGCCGGCCTTGCGGCCCAATGCCGTGTGCGCGGCCAGGCAGTACTCGCAGGCGTTGCGGTTGGCGATGGCCACGGCGATCTGCTCGCCCAGCAGCGGCGACAGGCGACCGCCGCCCAGCGCGCCGAACGAACCCCACATGCTCTGCAGGGCAGCCGGCGAGTTGGCTACGGCACGGAACATGGCCGGGGTGGCGCCGAAGGCGGCGTGGACCTGGCCCAGCAGGGCCTGGCGGTCGGCGGTGGTGTTGGCGGCATCGATCAGGGGGACACGGGACATGGTGGATCTCCTTGGGAAAGCGCCCGGGATTGGACGACCCGCTCATCCTAGGTAGAATCCATGGACGAATCAGACGCAATAAACCACACATGTTGTCCATTCATCCATGAACGTGTCCGCCGACACTTCCGCACCCGACCGCCTCTCCTCTCTGCTGGAACGCTTCCGGGTGCAGGCCGCGCTGTTCCACAGTGGTCCGCTGTGCGGGCGCCACGTCTTCGAGCCGCAGCCCGGTCGTGCCTTCCTGCACATCCTGCGCCAGGGTGAAATGGAGGTCCGTCATCCCGGGGGCGATAGCGCGCTGCCCCGGTTGAAGATCGATACACCCAGCCTCCTGCTGTATCCGCAGCCGCTGCACCATGTGTTCTTCAACGCTCCGCTGGACGGCCCGGATTTCACCTGTGCCACGCTGGATTTCGATGGTGGCGCGCGCAATCCGATCGTGCAGTCGCTGCCACCGGTGATGGTGGTGCCGCTGGCCGCGATCACCGAACTGGATGACACCCTGCAGCTGCTGTTCGCCGAAGCCGATCGCCAGCGCTGCGGGTCACGGCTGCTGACCAACCGCCTGTTCGAGGTGGCGCTGATCCAGATCCTGCGCTGGGTGGTCGACCACCCGGATGCAGCCGGCGTCAGCCACGGGTTGATGCGGGGGCTGTCCGATGCGCGGCTGGCACGCACGCTGGTGGCGATGCACCAGGCACCGCAGGACGAATGGACGCTGCCGCGCATGGCCGCGACCGCCGGCATGTCGCGCAGCGCGTTCGCGGCCGTGTTCAAGGACGTGATGCAGGCAACGCCAGCCAGCTACCTGCTGGACTGGCGGCTGAGCCTGGCCTGCGCGCAGCTGCGGGCCGGCGTGGCGGTCAAGCAGGTGGCGATCGAGGTGGGGTTTGCCGATACCGCATCGTTGTCGAAGGCGTTCCGCAAGCGGCTGGGGGCTTCGCCGAGGGCGTGGCTGGCCGCGGGCGCCGCGCAGGCTGGGTAAAGGCGAGGGGGTAGAGTCGACCGCTGGTCGACTATCGCGCGACGCGCGGGATTTTCGTTGTCCGACCGAAGGGCAGTCGACTAACGATCGACTCTACCGATGCGGCATTTTCGTGATCTGACCGAAGAGCAGCCGACCAGCGGTCGGCTCTACCACGGACGATCGAAGCGGCATTTCCGTTGCCTGACCGAACGGCAGCCGACCAGCGGTCGGCTCTGCCACGGGCGATGTCGGCGCGCCGGCTGCCCGCTCAGCTGGACGTTCCATCGGGCTTCGCCAGCAGCCCGGCGATCCGTTCGGCCACCTGGGCGCGCACGCTTTCATCCAGCTGCCCTTCGTACATCGCCTCGTAGATCCACAGGCCGTCGGCGGCCAGCCGTGCCACGAAATTGTCGAGCGCGGCCGGGTCGCTCTGCCCGGCCGACGGTGGCAACGGCGCCCAACGCCGTACCGCCGGCCCCCACGGGCGCTCATCGGCGTCCGGGTCGGCCGATTCGAGCATGAACATCAGCTCGGCACGGGTAGCGCTCTGCGCCGAGACGCGCACGAAGGTCTGGTAACGCTCCAGCGCCGAGGCTTCGTCTGCACGCTTGCCCAGCAGCGTTTCCATCGACGTCTCCCAGGCCTGCACCAGGTGCTCGTCGATGCCGCGCAGCAGCGCCTCGCGCGAGGGGAAGTGGTACAGCAGGCCGCCGCGGGTCAGCTTGGCCTCGGCCGCCACCGACTCGAAGGTCACTGCGCGCACGCCATCACGATTGATCACGTTGACGGCGGCGTCGAGGATGCGGTCGCGCTTGCTGGTTCTCATCGCGTCATTTTACGCGATCGGCCGCACCCACGCGGCTGCCGACGCGCCCGCGCAGCAGGCGCGCGATGATCGAAGCGCCCAGCGCCAGCACCACCGTGATCACCAGCAGCACGATCTGGTAGCCGCGGTCATACGCGGCCGTGGCCAGTGCGAACCACTCGCCCTGCCCGCTTTCACGTGCCACGTGCAGCGCCTGGGTGAAGCCTTCCCGTGCAAGCGCGGGCATGTCGGCCGAGACCGGCAGGAATGCGCCATACACCGCCGCGCTCAAGCTGCCCAGCATCGCCACCGCCAGCAGGCCACCGAACTCGTAGGACACCTCTTCCACCGACGAGGCCATGCCCGCACGGTGCGCCGGTACGTTGTTGAGGATGGCGGTGGACGCCACCGAGATGGCCGAACCCATGCCGAAGCCGGTGATCGCCATGCCGGCGACCACCCAGCCGAGGCCGTGCGGGAAGCCGAATGCCACCACGCCGACACCCAGCGCACCTGTGGCCAGGCCGCCACAGATCAGCGGGCGCAGGCCCACCCGGTGCAGGATGCTGCCGCCCAGCAGCGCACTGGGCAGGCTGCCCAGCGCGGCCACCGACACCAGCAGGCCCGCCTGCAGCGGCGAAAAGCCCGCCACCAGCTGGAAGCGCTGGGTGGTGACCAGCTGCAGGCCGGCCATCGCAAACAGGGTGAACACCGCCGACAACGTGCCGGCCAGGAACGCCGGATTGCGGAAGATTGCAAAGTCCAGCAGCGGGTACGGCAGCTGCTGCTGGCGGCGCGCGAACGCCGCACCACTGATGGCGGCCAGCAGCAGCGCGCCTGCACCCAGCGCATACGACGGCGGCGTAGCGATCAGCGACTTGATCGCCAGCACCAGGCCGGACAGTGCAGCCAGAGCCAGCAGCGACGAAACCAGGTCCCACGGTCGCGAGGGGTCGCGCTGGCCTTCCGGTGCCAGCAGCAGCGTGGCCACGAACGCGACCACGACCACCGGCACGTTGATCAGGAACACCGAACCCCACCAGAAATGCTGCAGCAGCCAGCCACCGATGATCGGGCCAAGCGCCGCACCGACGATCGCCACCGAACCCCAGATCGCGATGGCGATGTTGCGTTCGCGCGCTTCGTGGAAGCTCAGGCCGATCAGCGCCAGCGTGGCCGGCATCATCGCGGCCGCGCCGACCGCCAGGAAGGCGCGCGCGGCAATCAGCAGCCCTGCGGTGTCGGCGAACGCCGCTGCCAACGATGCCACGCCGAACACCACCAGGCCGATCAGGAACATGCGGCGGTGGCCGATGCGGTCGCCCAGCGTGCCCGCACCCAGCAGCAGGCCGGCCATCACAAGCGGATAGGCGTTGATGATCCACAGCGCCTGGCCGGCACTGGCCGAGAGTTCTTCGGTCAGCGTGGGCAGGGCGGTGTAGAGCACGGAGTTGTCGAGCGTGACCAGCAGCAGGCCGGCGGCGACGGTGAACAACAGTGCCCAGCGACGGGCACGCGACAGGGCCGGAGCACCGGCCAAGGGCTGGGACGAAGCCATGGGAGAACCTGGTGGGGGTGGATTACGGCGATAACTATACAGGATGTCCTGTATATTTATGAAGACGGCGACAGCGGCTCAGATTGCGGTCCGGGCAATGTTCATGTTGCCGTGCCCCTCATGCCCGGTCTTGGCTGGTGTCCGGGATCATCACCGGCAGTCTTCCGGCAGCGCAGCAATCGCCGCTACCACCGCCGCCTGCATGCCCTGCCCCACGGCCATGTCCAGCTCCCCGCCCGTTGCCCCGTGCTGGCGCCGCAGCTCGTCCTCGCACAGGCCGCGCACCCGCGCGCGGGCATTCGCGCGCAGGCTGCTGCACCGCCAGTCGGTGCCACCCAGCGGCAGCACCGAATACACCACGCTGTTGCAGGCGTTGCCAGCGCGCTGCTGCAACGACCGTCCACCAAAATCCCGGGGTTCACTACTGCGCTGCGGGTCGAAGTAGCTGTCCGGGAAGGTGCGCGCGTACTGTTCGATGTCCAACGCCATGCTGCGCCCAGCGCCCAACGGCATCTGCAGCGGCTGCCCGCACCGCGTCGCATCGGCGCGATGCTGGATGTACTGGTAGATCGGCCGGTCCAGCGATGGATCCTGCTGGGTCACCGCGCTGACTCCCGCCAGCACCGGCAGCGATGCACGATTGGCCATGCGCGCCAGCAGCCCCGCCTGCGCTGGCTGGCAGCGGTCGCGCACTGTTGCCGCAAGCAGGAACAGCACGTCGTTGCGGAACGCGTGGTCGTCACCCAAACGCTGTTCGATGCGCTGGCTGGCGTCGGACGCCGGCGCCGGGAACGCGACCGCCGGCGGCGCGATGGCTGCGCGCTGCCGCTGCCACCACGCCAGGAGCACGATTGCGCCCAGCAGCGCCGCGGCAGCCAGGATCCAGCACCGGCGCATCAGTTGCGGATCGCCGTCAGCGTGGCCGCTGCGGCATCGTAGGACGCGCTGGCAATGTCCGCATCGAAGCGCTTCACCTGCAGGCGGCCGGCCAACCGGTACGGGTCCCAAAGATCGCCCAGCGTGATCGGCGTGGCCAGGGTCACATGGATGATCTGGTTCGGTGGCGGCGGCGGCACGTGGATGCACGCACCGTAGAACGGCACGAACAGCAGCTCATCGACCAGGCCGGCATCATTGGTGCCCAGCGGTACCACGTAGCCATCCAGATCCACCGCGCGACCGTCGACAGCGTCGACCACGCGCGAAGAGCCGAACTGCTTGGCGCGATCCGGGCTGGAATGGTCGATTTCCTGCCCCGGTGGCGTGCCCGAGCCGGTGTCGTCGATCAGGCCGCCCACCCCGTCCATGCCATTGCGTGACAAGCCGATCTGCGGGGGCGGGCGCTGGTAGGTCACTTCGTCCGGCCGCAGCGCGTCCCAGCGGTCGATAGGCGTTTCGGGCGCGGCGGAGGGCAACGGCTTGTCGCGCGGCGTGGCCACCACGGCATCACCGCCCGGTGACGTGCAGCCTGCCAACCAGACGCATCCAAGCAGCAACACAGCGCTACGGTTCATAGGGCCTCAGCTGGGCATCGCGCATGGTGTAGGCGGAACCGGCCAGATCATCATCCAGCCGCTCGTCACGCAGGGTGCCGGCCAGGAAGAACGGCGAGTACATGTCCGGCATGGCGATCGGGCGCGGCAGCACCACGTGCACGATCTGGTTCGGTGGCGGCGGTGGTACGTGGATGCAGGCGCCGTAGTACGGCACGAACAGGAATTCGGTCAGGCGCCCATCCTGCGCAGTGGCCAGCGGCACCACGTAGCCGGGCAGGCGCACCGGACGCTGCAGCACCGTATCCACGGTACGGAACGTGCCGAATTGCGGCATGCGCCGGTTGCCGTTGTGCTCCACCTCCGGGCCCTCTCCGCGCTCCAGCGCGGCCAGCTCGTCCTTGGGCATCATCTGCAACCAGTCCAGTTCCTGCTCCGCCGCATCCGCAGCGCCAGCGTGGTCGACAACCGGCGGAGGTGGCAACGCCTGCACACCGGTATCCACCGGCCGCTCGCAGGCTGCCAGCGCCAGTACCATCGGCAATGACAGCATCCAGCGCATGCTCAGCCTCCCGGCGACAGGCCATCGGCCAAGGTGCGCCGGTAGGCCAGCAACGCCGGCACCAGCCCGGCCACCGCGCTGATCGCCAACACACCCGCCACCCAGGCCAGCTCGCGGCCATCCGGCCAGACATGGGTGATGGACAGGCCGAAGGTGGCCAGGGCCCAGCCGCGTCCGGCCATGCTGGCGGCCACCAGCAGCGCCAACGCCAGCACGCAGGCCACGGCACTGGTCGCCACCGCTTCCACTACCAGCAGGCCGGCGATGTAACCCGGCCGCGCGCCGGTCGCACGCAGGATCGCCATCTCGCGCCGCCGCTGCTGCAGCGTCGAGACCAGCAACGCCACCAGCGAGACCATGCCCAGCAACACCACCAACGCGCTGATCAGCTGCAGGGCGCGCTCGGCCGTGCCCAGCGACTGCCACAGCTGCTGCAGCGTCACCCCGGGCAGGATCGCCAGCATCGCCTCTTCGGGATACTCGTTGATCCTGCGCTGCACCGAAAAGGTGGCGATGCGCGAGTTAAGGCCGAGCATGAAAGCGGTGATGCTGGTCGGGGTCAGATCGAGGTGGCGCGCCTGCTCGGCACTGACGCTCTGGCTGCGCAGCTGCACACCCGAGCGCCAGTCGACGTGGATGGCCTCGATCGCCGGCAGCGAGACCAGCAGCGACGAATCCACCGGCGTGCCGCTGCGCTGCAGGATGCCGGAGACCCGGAACGGCTTGTCGGCATGCGTGGCCAGCGTGACCGCGCCGGTGCCGTGCGCCAGCACGATCTCGTCGCCGAGGCCGACCTTCTGCGCGCGTGCCACCTCCGCGCCGATCACCGCGTCATACAGATCATCAAAGGGCCGCCCCTGTGCAAAGGCAAGCGCATGACCGGAACCATAGCGATAGTGTTCAAAGTAGCCGCCAGTGGTACCCACTACCCGGTAGCCGCGCCAGGAATCGCCCAGCGACAGCGGCACCGCCCACTTCACCTGCGGTATTGCGGACAGCGCCTGGTAGGACTGCCAGGACACGTTGTTGGTGGGGTCACCGATATGGAACACCGCGTACAGCAGCAGGTTCACCGGCCCCGAACGCGCACCGACAATCAGGTCCGTGCCCGACACCGTGCTGGCGAAGCCTTCGTGCGCCTGCGTGCGCACACGCTCGACACCCAGCAACAGCACCACGCTGAGGGTGATGACCAGCACGGTCAGGCCCACGCTCAACGCGCGGCTGCGCAGGCTGGCCCAGGCAAGCTCAAGCATGGCCGGCACCTGCCTGGTTGATCTGAGACAGGGCAATCGTGCGGTCGAACAACGGCTGCAGGCTGTCGTCATGGCTGACCACCAGCACCGTGGTGCCGGCCGCCTCGCATTGCGCCGACATCAGCTTCAGGAACGCGGTCGCCGCGTCGCGGTCGAGCGCCGAGGTCGGCTCATCAGCCAGCAGCAACGCCGGGCGGCCGATCAGCGCGCGTGCCGCCGCCACGCGTTGTTGCTGGCCGACGCTGAGCGTGCCGGCGCGGCGCTGCATCAGCCCGGGGTCCAGCTGCAGGGCCTGCAGCAGTCGCGCGATCTCGGCATTCAACGGCCCGCTGATGCGCGCACTGCGCAGGCGCGAGAAGCGCAGGCCCAGTGCGATGTTGTCGCGCACGCTGAGAAACGGCAGCAGGTTGAACTGCTGGAAGATCACGCCCAGGTGGTCGGCGCGGAAGCGATCCCGCGCGGCACCACGCATCGCCTGCAGCGCGTGGCCGGCGACCTGGATGCGGCCGTTGCCGGGCAGCAGCACGCCCGCCAGCAGGCCCAGCAGCGTGCTCTTGCCACCGCCACTGATTCCGCGCAGCAGCACGCTGCTGCCCTGCTCGATCCATAGCCGCGGCACGTCCAGCACCAGCCGCCGGCCATAGCCGAACTGCACGCCATCCAGCACGATCACCGGTCGCATGCTCACGGTGCCAGCACCACGCGCAGATTGTCCGCAGTCAACACGCTGCGGTTCTGGCCATGGGCGGTGGTGCTGTTGACGATCACTTCGTGCAGGCCCGGGAATACTGCGGGCAGGCGCACGACGATGGCCCGCAACCCGGCAGGCTTGGTGCACTGGTACCGCAGCGTTGCGCTGAACCCTGCGTGGCGATGCTGACCGGGCGGCGGCGCGGCAGCCATCGCATCGAAGCCCTCGGCCCTGGCATCGTTCGCGATAAGGCGGCAGCCCGCGGCGGTGGGCAAGGTGACCCAGCTGCCGCTTTGCAGCAGCGCAATCGCACGCGCCAGCGCGGCCTGCTCGGTTGCATTGGCCGACGGCCGCTCGAAATCAAGGATGCCGATGCCGGGCGCCTGCAGGGCGAATTCCAGCGTCTGCTGGTCAAGCGCAAGATCAACGGTGGCCTGGCCGTGTACGTGCGCACCGAGCTGGCGGACATCATGGGCCTGTGCAGCGCTGGCAGCCAGCAGCAGGAAAAGAGCAGCAGAACGCTTCATGGGAGAGGCTCCAATTGTTACTATGTAACATTATGGACCACATCCCCACGACGCCTGCAAGGGCCCTGGCCCAGCCGCCAGCTTCGGCACGCTGGCACCCCCGCTTCGATCTAGCCGGGGCCTGGCTGTCCCTGGCCTGCGCCGCCCATTGCATCGCCCTGCCCCTGCTGTTGGCCTTCGTGCCGGCAGCGATGATGGCGCTGCGCTCGTTCCAGCACCCCGGCCATGGCGCGATGACGTTTCTGCTGATGATGTCGCGCTGGGAATGGCTGTTTGCGCTGCTGGCCTCGTCGCTGGCCTTGGCGAGCACCTTGGCCGGGGTTCACCGGCATGGGCGCTGGCGACCTGCAAGGCTGGCCTGCGTCGGCGCCCTCCTGCTGTTGCCGGCCTCGCTATACCTGCCGCTGAAGGAATCACTGCTCTGGCATGGCGTGGCGACAGCTGGTGGTGGCGTGCTGCTGGCATGCGCGCACATCGGCAACCGGCGCGCGCTGCACAACCGCCGGTAGTGCCGGCCGCTGGCCGGCAGCCCCTGGGACCCGGTAGCCGGCCAGCGGCCGGCGCTACCCCCCCATTCACGTCAAACGGACGCTGGCCGAGCGTCTGCGTCACGTGGTCGACGAAACAGGTGATGCGCGCGGCCAGCGCGGTGTTGCGGTAGTACACCGCGTTGATCGGCTGGCGCACCTCCTGCGTCTGCTTGGCGAACAACTGCACCAGGCGGCCGTCACGCCGGTCCTGGCGGGTCAGGAAGTCGGACAGGCAGGCGATGCCCAGCCCGGCCACCGCCATCTGCCGCAGTGTCTCGCCACTGGACGAAGCAATCGCCGGCTCAATCACGAAAGGGCCGCCATCGGCATCCTGCAGCGGCCATTCGTTCAACGAACTGGGCTGGGTGAAGCCAAGCAGGTCGTGCTCGCGCAGCTGCTCCACCCGCGTGGGCGTGCCATGCCGGCGCAGGTACTCGGGGCTGGCCACCACGCGGATGCGGCTGTGGCCGATCGGCCGCGCATGCAGGGTGGAATCGCGCAGCACGCCAATGCGGAACGCTACGTCGGTGCGCTTCTCGATCAGGTCGGTGATGCCTTCATTGGAATTCAGCTCCAGCTCCACCTGCGGGTAGCGCTCGCGGAAGCCCTCCAGCAACGGCACGATGACGTGCAGCATGAACGGCGTGGCGGCGTCTACGCGCAGGCGCCCGACCGGCTGCAGCCGCCGCGCGGCCATCTGTTCCTCGGCCTCGTCCACCGTGGCCAGGATCGTGCGCGCGTACTCCAGGAATGCGGCTCCCTCCTCGGTCAGCTCCAGCCGCCGCGTGGTCCGCCGCAGCAGCGTGGTCTGCAGCTTGTCCTCCAGCCGCGCCAGGGTGCGGCTGGTGGCGGAGATGGTCAGCTCCAGCTCTTCGGCCGCGGCAGTGATCGAACCGCTGTCGACCACGGCCACGAAGGCCTTCAGCTCATCCAGGGTGGTTTTCATTTTTTACCTCGGCGCAAAAGCGTTTCCCGTATACACGGCTTAATCAACAAATGTAAAGCGCCCACACTTCGCCCTGTCCCGAGCCCACCGGCTCTCAACGAAGTCCCTGGAGTCCATCATGAGCGTTCCTTCCTTTGGCGTCGGCACCTTCCGCCTGACCGGCCAGACCGTCATCGATTCGGTGCGCAACGCCCTCGACGTCGGCTACCGTGCGATCGATACCGCGCAGATCTACGGCAACGAAGCCGAGGTCGGCCAGGCCATCGCCGAATCCGGCGTCCCGCGCGACGAGCTGTTCCTGACAACCAAGATCTGGGTGGACAACTACGCCGCCGACAAGCTGATCCCGAGCCTGCGCGACAGCCTGGCCAAGCTGCGCACCGGGTACGTCGACCTGCTGCTGATCCACTGGCCGGCGCCGGGCAATGGCGTTGAACTGCGCGAGTACATGACCGCGCTGGCCGAAGCCAAATCGCTGGGCCTGACCCGTCAGATCGGTGTGTCCAACTTCAACATCGAACTGACCCGGCAGGCCATCGAGGTGGTCGGCGCCGGCGAGATCGCCACCAACCAGATCGAACTGAGCCCCTACCTGCAGAACCCGGCACTGACTGCCTTCCTGCAGGAACAAGGCATCACCGTCACCTCCTACATGACCCTGGCCTACGGCAAGGTGCTGAAGGACCCGGTGCTGGCCGCCATCGCCGACAAGCACCAGGCCACCGTCGCCCAGGTCGCGCTGGCGTGGGCGCTGCAGCGGGGTTACTCGGTCATCCCGTCCTCGACCAAGCGCGAGAACCTGGCCAGCAACCTGCTTGCCCAGGACCTGCACCTGGATGCCGATGACATGGCCGCGATCGCCGCGCTTGACCGCAACGGCCGCGAAGTCGATCCGCCCGGCCTGGCCCCGGCCTGGGACTGAGGAGCCTCGCCATGGGCAGTGCGTTGACGCGGCTGCAGGCCGGTGGTTTCAGCATCGGCATCGAAGCACCGCTGGACAATGACTGGACGCCGCTGGGCGAACAGGCACGACGCGCCGCGCGACGCCTGCCCGGCGAACCGGACCTGCAGCGCCATGCGGAGCTGGCACGGTTGGCCGACCGCCTTGGCTTCCGTGCGCTGTGGGTACGCGACGTGCCGGTGTACGACCCGGCCTTCGGCGATGCCGCACAGGTGTTCGAGGTGTTCAGTTACCTCGGCTACCTGGCCGGCATCACCGAGCACATCCTGCTGGGTACCGGCGCGGTGGTGCTGCCGATCCGCGAGCCGTTGCTGACCCTGAAGTCGGCACGCAGCGTGCAGCGGCTGAGCGGTGACCGCCTGCTGCTGGGCGTGGCCAGTGGCGACCGCCCGGTGGAGTACCCGCTGTTCGGCCGCGACTTCGACAGCCGTGGCAGCCGCTTCCGCGAGCAGATCGCACTGCTGCGCGAAGGCGCCGCCGCGCACCTGCCGCAGGGCCTGGACGTGCTGCCCGCGGATGGCCCGGCCCTGCCGCTGTTCGTGGCAGGCCTGGCCCAGCAGCAACCGGCGTGGATCGGCCAGCACATGGATGGCTGCCTGGCCTACCCGGGCACGCCGCAGGACCATGTACAACGCGTGGCGGCCTGGCGCGCCGTGGCCGGCAACAAGCCCTATGCCAGCTTCATCCACCTGGACCTGGTGGCCGATGCCGATGCTCCTCTGCAGCGCTGGCGCTTCGGCCTGCGCGGCGGCCGCAACGCCCTGCTGGCCGAACTGCACGCCATGCAGGCGGCCGGTGTCGACCACATCGGCCTGCAGTTCCGCCGCAACGAACGGCCGTTGGCCGAAACCTTCCACGAAATCGCCGAGTACGTGCTGCCGCACTTCCCGGCCCATGCCGGCGCCGCTGCGCCGCATGCCCCGCTTGCCGCCCCCGCGACGGCCTGACAGTTACCGGAGCTTTGCCATGAAGATGAAGACCCTGGCCGCGCTAGCGCTGGCCACCCTGCCGCTGTCCTTCCAGGCCACCGCCGAGGACTGGTACCCCTCTGCCTACGGCGCCAACGACGAGATTGGCGCGGCCAACCTGCTCACCGCCGACGTGGTCAAGCACGCGGTCACGCTGGTCAGGACCGGCAAGACCTATCCGCTGGCGGTGCCGGTGGACAAGAACCTGCCCGCGTTCCGCCACCGCAGCTTCCGCCTGTACAACGTGCAGGTCGGCCAGCAGGCTGGCAAGTCGCTGGGCCCCAACAAGTTCACCTTCAACGATGAACTGGTGAACGCCTGGACCGGCGTTGGCACCCAGCTCAACGGCATCGGCCATATCGGCATCGACAACGTCTACTACAACGGCAACAAGGCCGCCGACTTCGTCACCGTGGACGGGGTGCGCAAGCTCGGCGTCGAGAAGGTGCCGCCGATGGTCACCCGTGGCGTCGTGCTGGACATGACCACGTACTACGGCAAGGCGATCGTGCCCGGCGGCACCGAGTTCACCGTGGCCGACATCCAGGCCGTGCTGAAGAAGCAGGGGCTGCGCCTGCGCAAGGGCGACGTGGTGCTGTTCAACACCGGCTGGCTGGAACTGATCGGCAAGGACGACAAACAGTTCCTGGAAGTGGAACCGGGTATCGGCATGGAGGCGGCGAAGTGGCTGGCCGACCAGGGCATCGTCGCCTTCGGTGGCGACACCTGGGCCTCGGAGGTCTACCCGAACCCGAATGGTGCCGAGGAGTTCCCGATCAACCAGTACATGCTGGCTAAGCGTGGCATCTACAACCTGGAGCTGATCGACAGCCGTGCCCTGGTGCGCGACAAGGCCTGGGAATTCCTGTTCGTGCTCGGCCAGCCGCTGTACGTCGGTTCGACCCAGGTCAACATCAACCCGGTGGCAATCCGATGAACACCGCCGCTGACCTTCCCGTGTTCGCCGGCCGCCGCTTCCGCGTCAGCTATGACGGCCTGGCCGCCGACAATGTCTACAGCGCCGATGGCCGCCACGTGCAGTACGCCATCGTCTCTGGCGCCTATGCCGGTGCGCAGGGCGAAGCCGCCTGTGAGTGGCAGCGGATCAGCGACGGGGTCTATGCCATTTCGTGGCAGGAAGCCGATGGCGCTACGGTCGTGCATGTCGATGACTTCGCGGGCGGGCATTCGCTGGCCTGGTTCACCGCCACCGATGGCAGTTTCCATCGCATGCAAGGGCCGCTGGCAGCGCTGTGATGCCGGCCAGCGGCCGGCGGACGGAACATTACAGATCGGTAATGCAGGGGTCAGGGCAGCGAAAGGCGCTGCCCTCCACCCTGTGGCCCATGTCTTCCACAGGTGTCCCACGCATGGCCCGTCCCCTGCTCCGCTCCACCGCCCTTGTTGTCCTCGTCTCCGGCCTCGCGGTTGCGCCCCTGGCCCTGGCCCATCCCAGCCTGGTGCGCTCGACGCCGGCCGCCGACGCGACCGTGGCGCCGGCCAGCCAGATCGAGCTGCAGTTCAGCGAGAAGGTGATGCCGCGTGCCACCCGCATCGAACTGAGCATGGACCATGGCCGCATGAAGATGGCCATGCCCACCACTGCGCAGGAGCTCTCCGAAGATGGCCACACCCTGCGCGCACGCTTCGCCAAGCCCTTGCCGGCAGGCAGCTACGCACTGCAGTGGCGCGCGGTGGGCCAGGACAGCCACCCGATCACTGGCACGTACCGTTTCACCGTGAAATAAGGCTGCCATCGTGGCCGAGCTCTCGCCGTATGCGCTGCGGCTGGCACTGTACCTGGTGCTGATGCTGCTGTTCGGGCGGATGCTGTTCGTCCGTCCGGGGCTGCCGCGCGGCGTCTCGCTGGCGCTCGCCCTGATCGCGTTGGCCGTGGTGGTCACCGATGCCATCACCCGCTTGACCGGTGTGCTCGGCATCGCGCCGGCCGACATCGACCCTGCAACGGCGCACTGGTTCCTCACCGGTACGCCGGTGGGTAAAGCCGGCCTGCTGCGTACCGTGGCGGTGCTGGCGATGCTGCCCCTGCTGGCATTCGCCACGCCGCTGCCGGGCCTGCGCCGCGTGGCCCTGCTCGCTTTGTCTGCCACGGCGTTGGCCAGCCTGTCCTGGAACGGCCACGCCGCTGCGGGCGATGGGTTCGGCGGCACCTTGCGGCTGCTGGCCGGCATCGTGCACCTGCTGGCCGCCGGTGCCTGGGTCGGCGCGATCGCCGCCATCCTGCAGTTGGCGCTGCGTCCACAGGGCCTGCGCCTGCGCGAGCGCACCTACGAGTTGTGGCGGGCCGCGCACAGCTTCGCCCTGCCGGGCACGGTCATCGTCGCCCTGCTGGCAATGACCGGCACCTATACCTATGTCGATCTCGGCGGTTCCGTGCAGACCCTGACCGGTACCGAGCATGGGCGCTGGCTGCTGCTCAAGCTGGCCCTGGTGGTCGGCATGCTGGGGTTGGCGGCGCTGCATCGCTGGCGATTGGTACCGGCCTTGGCCACCTCCATCCGCGACGGCTGGCAACCGCGGCCGCTGCGTTCCCTGCGCCACAGCCTGGCCTGCGAGTCGGTGCTGGCCGTGCTGGTGCTGGCCTGCGTGGCGGTGCTTGGTACGCTGGACCCGTTGGCGTGAGCCTGCGCAGCCAGCCCACGTGCAAGCTGCGATGATGGGCGCATCATGAAACTGCTGATCGTCGAAGACGAACCCAAGACCGGCAACTACCTGCGCCAGGGCCTGATCGAGGCCGGCTACGTGGTCGATCTCGCCTGCAACGGCGTCGACGGGCTGCACCTGGCCGGCAGCGGCGAGTACCAACTGATCATTCTCGATGTGATGCTGCCCGGCCTGGATGGCTGGAACGTGCTGTCGCGGTTGCGCGACGGAGGGTGGCAGACACCGGTGCTGTTCCTGACCGCGCGCAGCAGCATCGCCGACCGCGTGCAGGGCCTGGAACTGGGCGCCGATGACTACCTGGCCAAGCCGTTCGCCTTCGCCGAGCTGCTGGCGCGGGTACGCACCCTGCTGCGTCGCGGCCAGGCACAGCCGCAGGCCGAGCGCATCATCATCGCCGACCTGGTGGTGGATACCCTGCGCCGCCGGGTCGAACGCGGCGGCCAGCGCATCGCCCTCAGCCAGAAGGAATACACCCTGCTGGAGCTGCTGGCGCGTCGCCAGGGCGAAGTGCTGCCACGCTCGCTGATCGCCTCGCAGGTGTGGGACATGAACTTCGACAGCGACACCAACGTGATCGACGTGGCGATCCGCCGCCTGCGCGCGAAGATCGACGATGACTTCGATGCCAAGCTGATCGTCACCGTGCGCGGCATGGGCTATGTGCTGGAGGCGCCGGACGGCGGTGCCGTGCACAGCGGATGAGCCTGCGTCGTTCCATCGCGGTACGGCTGACACTGCTGTTCGCCATCGTGGCCACGCTGGTGCTGGCCGCATTGGGCGTGGCGATCTATGTCAGCGCCCGCCATGATCTTGTTGCCCAGGACTTCATCGAACTGGAAAACAAGATCGCGTTGATCCGCGACCTCGCTGACAATGGGCCTGCCGCCGCGCGCGGACCGCGGTTGGCAGAGGCGCTCGGCCATCATCCGGATATCGCCTTCCACATTGTTGATGGGAGCGGAACCGTACTGTTCTCCACTGCGCCGGCACTGCTGCGCGAGCATGCACGCAGCCAGCCCATCGACGCCGCGCCACGGCGGCACGACTGGATCCTCACCGATGGTCGCTGCATGCATGCCCTGCACCTGCGCCAGACGCTGGCCGACGGCAGCCAGCTGGTGACCCTGCTGGCCATTGATGACAACCGTCACGCCGACTTCCTGGAGCGCTTCCGCCACCTGCTGGCAATCGCCATCATCGGCGCCGCGGTGGCCAGCAGCCTGCTCGGCGGCTACGTGGTGCGGCGCACGCTGCGGCCGCTGCGCACGCTGGCCGATGAGGCAAGGCAGATCACCGCTGGCCGGCTGCAGCGCCGCCTGAGCGCGCGCAGTGCACCGACCGAACTGGAGCAGCTGGCGCAGACCCTCAACGGCATGCTGGCACGCCTGCAGCAGGACTTCGCGCGGCTGACCGAATTCTCCGGTGATCTCGCCCACGAGCTGCGCACGCCCATCACCAATATGCTCACCCAGGTGCAGGTGGTGCTGGCGCACCCGCGCAGCAACGAGGCCTACCGCGAGACGCTGGCGTCGTGTGCCGAGGAACTGCAGCAGCTGGCACAGACCGTGGGCGACCTGCTGTACCTGGCGCAGGCCGAAGCACCGGGCGCGCTGCCTTCGCGCGAGCCGGTGGCGCTGGATGGGGTGGTGGATTCGCTGCTCGAGTTCTACGAGCTGCTGGCCGAGGACCGGCAGTTGACCCTGCGCCGCGAAGGTGTGGCGAGCGTGGAAGGCAACCGCTTGATGCTGCACCGGGCGATTGCCAACCTGCTGTCCAACGCGTTGAAGCACGCCGCTGCCGGCAGCGAGGTGCGGGTACGGCTGGCCGAGGCCGATGGCGTGTGCAGGGTCAGCGTGCACAACGTCGGCACGCCGATTTCCGCCGAAGCGCTGCCGCGCCTGTTCGATCGGTTCTACCGCGGCGAGCGTGGCCGACACGAAGGTGCGGGGCTGGGCCTGGCGATCACCCGCGCGATTGCACAGGCGCATGGCGGCAGCGTGAGTGTTGCGTCCGATGACACCGGCACCGTGTTCGAGTTGGTGCTGCCGAGCGCCGCAGCCCGGTAGTGCCGGCCGCCGGCCGGCACCCCCGGTGCATGAAGCGCATTGCAGCTGTCGGCCAGCGGCCGGCACTACCGCGTGCGGTCGGACAGCTTCGCGTGCCGCTCCGGTAGTGCCGGCCGCTGGCCGGCACCTCCGGTCTGCTCGAACACCCCGGCCACCCAGTCGATGAACACCCGCAAGCGTGGGGACGGCGTGCGGTTGCGCGGGTAGACCAGGCTCAACGGGCTTGGGGTCGGTGGCGCGTCCGGCAACAGCTCCACCAGCTGCCCGCGCGCGATATACGGGTCCATCCGGTAGCGCGGAGCCTGGATGATGCCCAGGCCCGCCAGCGCGGCGCCGAGGAACGCATCCGCACCGGACACACGCACCCGCACCGGCAGCGGCACGTAGCGCACCTGCCCGCCCTGCTGGAACTCCAGCGGAATCAGCTGGCCGGTGGCGCTGGAGCGATAGCCCACCATTTCATGGCCGCCCAGCAGGGACTCGATGCTGCCTGGCACGCCCTTGGCCTGCAGGTAGCCCGGCGCGGCCACCGTGACCTCGCGCAGCATCGCCAACCGGCGCGCCGCCAGATCGCTGTCGGCCAGCGTGCCCACCCGCAGCGCCGCATCCACACCTTCGCGCAGCAGATCGACATAGCGGTCGCCTTCGCTGACCTCCAGTTCGATCTCCGGGTAGCGCTGCAGGAAATCCGGCAGGTGGGGAAACAGCAGGTGCCGGCCCAGCGTGCCATGCACCTCAATGCGCAAGGGGCCGCGCGGCGGCGCGTCACGGAAGGCGGCCTCGGCGTCGTCCATGTCGGCGATCAGGCGCAGGCAACGGCCATAGAAGGCCTCGCCTTCCAGCGTCGGCACCACCAGCCGCGTGGTCCGGTGCAGCAGGCGCACGCCCAGCCGCTGTTCCAGCGCCTTGATCGCGTCGGTCACCGTGGCCCGCGGCAGGCTCAGGTCCTCGGAGGCCCGGGTGAAGCTGCGGCGCTCGACGATACGGACGAAGGCGCGCATGGCCGTGAAGCGGTCCATTGTTCGGCTATCCGGATGATGTTGGCGGATTATGCAGGATTATCCGAAAGCGCGATTTCGCGAAGATGGCGCTGCGCCACTTCGGCGTGTCCCCGTGGAAGTCACCATGACCCTCTCCCCCGCCCGCTCTGTCGCCCTGGTCACCGGCGGATCCCGTGGCATCGGTGCCGCCATCTCGCGTCGGCTCGCCGCCAATGGCCACGCGGTCGCGATCAACTATGCGGGCCGCCGCGACGACGCCGAAGCCTTGGCGGCCGAACTGAACGCCGCCGGCGCGCAGGCCATCGCGCTGCAGGCCGATGTGTCCGATCCGCAGGCGGTGCGCCAGCTCTTCGACGCCATCGAAGCCCGTTTCGGCGGCATCGACGTGGTGGTCAACAGCGCCGGGGTGCTGCAGCTGGCACCACTGGCCGATACCGACGACGCCCTGTTCGAGCGGGTGATCGGCATCAACCTCAGGGGCGCCTTCAACGTGCTGCGCGAAAGCGCGCGACGGGTGCGCGACGGTGGCCGGCTGATCACCCTGTCCACCAGCGTGGTCGGCATCCGGCTGGATAACTACAGCGTGTATGCGGCCAGCAAGGCGGCGGTGGAGACGATGGGCGCAATCCTCAGCAAGGAGCTGCGCGGGCGCAACATCACCGTGAACGCCGTGGCGCCCGGACCGACCGCCACCGATCTGTTCCTGGATGGAAAATCGCCCGAGCTGATCGAGCGGCTGGCGAAGATGAACCCCCTGGAGCGGCTGGGTACGCCGGAGGACATCGCCGGTGCGGTGGGGTTCCTGGGAGGTGCCGATGGCGGATGGATCAACGGCCAGGTGCTGCGCGCCAACGGCGGGATGGTATAGATCGCACAGGTGGCATCCACGCATGGCGCGACGCCCTTGTAGAGCCGAGCCCATGCTCGGCTGCTCTGCGCGCAAAGGCCAGAAGCAGCCGAGCGTTGGCTCGGCTCTACAGGTAGGTCACGCGATGCGCGCCTCGCGGTGGCGATGCACCCAGTAGTACAGCGTCGGCAACACCAGCAGGGTCAGCAGCATCGCCGACAGCAGACCACCGATCACCACCACCGCCAGCGGCTTCTGGGTCTCGGCACCGATCGCGTGCGAGGTGGCCATCGGCAGCAGGCCGAACATCGCCAGTAGTGCGGTCATCAGCACCGTGCGCAGGCGCTGCAGCGAACCCTGCACCACCGACTGCAGCAGGTCCATGCCCTGCTCGCGCAACTGGGCGAAGCGGCTGAGCATCACCACGCCGTTCAGCACCGCTTGCCCGAACAATGCAATGAAGCCGATTGCCGCCGACACCGACAGCGGAATGCCGGTCAGCCACAGGGCCAGGATGCCGCCGATCATCGCCAGTGGCACGTTGGCCAGGATCAGCGCGGCGCTGCTGATGTCCTTGAAGGCATCGAACAGCAGCACGAAGATGATCAGCACCGACAGCGGAATCACCCAGCCCAGCCGCTTCATCGCACGCTGCTGGTTCTCGAACTCGCCGGACCACTCCAGCCGATAGCCTTCCGGCAGCTGTACGCTGGCATCCACGCGCTTGCGCATGTCAGCCACCACGCTGCCCATGTCGCGGCCGGCGATGAAGATGCTCACCGCCTTCACCCGTTGGGCGTTCTCGCGCGAGATGTTGATCGCGCCGCTGGCCATGCGGAAGTCGGCCACGTCGGACAGCGTCACCGTGTGGCCATCGCCGATGCCAACCGGCACCGTACGCAGCCGCTGCAGGTCACGATCGGCATCGTCCAGGCGCAGGGTGATGGGGAATCTGCGGTCACCCTCCCACAGCTCGCCGACCTGGCGCCCGCCCAGTGCGGTCTCGATCACTTCGTCGACGTCGCGTACGTTCAGGCCATAGCGCGCGGCGCGGTCGCGGTCGATCTCGATCTGCAGCTGCGGCAATGACCCGTCGCGGTCGATGAAGGCGCTCTCCACGCCCTCCACGCCGCGTACCTGGCCGAGGATCGCCTGCGCCTGCTGGTTCAACACGTCCAGATCCGAGCCGCTGACCTTGATCACCACCTGGCCCTTGATCTGCGAGATGCTCTCCAGGATGTTGTCGCGCACGGGCTGCGAAATCGAGAACTCGGGGCCCGGAATGCGCTGCTCCAGCGTGCGCTGCAGGTCGCTCACCAGCTGTCGCTTGCCCACGCCTTTCGGCCATTCCTTCTCCGGCTTCAACGCCACCAGCGCCTCGATCTGGTTGGCGCCCTTGGCATCGGAGCCGTCTTCCGGGCGTCCCAGCTTGGCCACCACCGTCGATACCTGCGGAAAGCTGCCGACCAGCTCACGGATGCGCCGCGACTGCTGCTGCGCTTCGCCCAGGCTGGTGCTCGGGTCGAGCGTGGCCGTCAGCCAGATCGATCCTTCGTCCAGCTCGGGCAGGAACTCCGAACCCAGCCGCGTGCCCAATGCCAGCGTGCCGACCAGCAGCGCAATCGCGGTCAGCACTACCGCACGCGGGCGGGCCAGTGCGCGCTCCAGGACCGGCCGGTACCAGCCGGTCAGGCGGTCCATCAGCGGATTGCCGTCGCGCATGCGGTCGCGCCGCAGCCACCAGTAGCAGAACAACGGCACCACGGTCAGCGCCAGGATCAGCGCGCCGATCAATGCCGAGGTCACCGAGTACGCCATCGGCGCGAACATGCGGCCTTCCTGGCGCTGCAGGGTGAAGATCGGGATGTGCGCGGCGATGATGATCAGCATCGAGAAGAACGTCGGCCGCCCCACTTCCGACGCTGCCGAAAGAATGGTCGAGAACCGTGTCTTACGGTCGGCCGCAGGTGGCAGCTTCGACAATCGCGAGACGATGTGCTCGGTCACGATCACCGCGCCATCGATGATGATGCCGAAGTCCATCGCACCCAACGACAGCAGGTTGGCCGGCACGCCCCACAGATGCAGGCCAAGGAAGGTCGACAGCAGCGCAAGCGGCATCATCGCCGCCACGATCAGCGCGGCACGGGCGTTGTACAGGAACAGCCACAGCACCAGGAACACCAGCACCGCGCCTTCCAGCAGGTTGCTGAAGACGGTTTTCAGCGTGGTCGAGACCAGCCACGAGCGGTCGTAGAACGGCTCGATGCTGACCCCGGCCGGCAGCTGGTTCGCTTCGATCTCGGCGATGCGCGCATGCAGGGCGTCGAGCACGTCGGACGGGTTCTCGCCCTTGCGCATCAGCACCATGCCGAACACCGCATCGTCGTTGTCATCCTGGCCGACCAGGCCCTGCCGGGGCAGGCCGGTATCGGCGATGCCGGCCAGGTCGCGCACCAGGATCGGCGTGCCACTGCGCTGCGCCACGACCACGTTGCCGATGTCGGCCGGCGAGCGCATCAGACCGACGCCGCGGATCAGGAACTGCTGCTGGCCACGTTCCACGTAGCCGCCGCCTGCGTTCGAGCTGCCCTTCTCCAGCGCGTCGGCGAACTCACCCAGGCTGATGCCGCGGTCACGCAGCTTGTCCAGGTCCGGCTTGACCTGGAACGTACGCGCGAAGCCGCCGAAACTGATCACATCGGCTACGCCCGGCACGGTGCGCAGGCTGCGCTCCATCGTCCATTCCTGCACGGTGCGCAGCTGGGTCGGTGTCAGGTGCGGGCCTTTCAGCACGTACCGGTAGATCTCGCCCACCGCCGAGCTCATCGCCTCCAGCTCCGGCGTCACCCCTTCGGGCAGCTCCACGCCCTGCAGGCGTTCCAGCACCTGCTGGCGCGCGAAGTAATCGTCGGCCTTGTCGTCGAAGGTCAGGATGATCATCGACAGGCCGAATTGCGTATGCGAGAACACCCGCACCGAATGCGGGATGCCGGACAGTGCCACTTCCAGCGGCATCGTCACCTCGCGCTCCACCTCCTCCGCGGCCCGGCCCGGGTGCAGCGATACCACCGTCACCTGGGTGTCGGACACATCCGGAAAGGCTTCCACCGGCAGCACGCGGAACGCGGCAATGCCAGCGCCGATGAACAGCAGCAGCGCCAGCATCACCATCAGCGGCTGGCGCAGGCAATAGGCAATCAGGCGATCGATCATGGCGCGGCATGCCCCGTCCCGGTGCTGGCGGCTGCGGGCGCACTGTCGACCAGCTGCTGCAGCAACAGGCCCCCTTCGACCACCACCCTGGCGCCCTGGGCCAGGCCCTCGCGCACCCACAGGCGGCCATCGCCCAGTTCCTCGGCACGCACGGCGCGGCGCGCGAAGCGGCCCTTGGCCTCCTCCACGAACACCACCTGCTTGCCGTCGATGAGCAGTACCGCAGCATCGGGCAGCGAGACACCGCCCCCGGCCGGCACTGCCACCTGCGCACGCACGTACTGGCCCGCCTTGAAACCGCGCGCACGGTTGTCCAGTTCGGCGCGCGCCTGCACCACGCGGCGTTCGCTGTCGACGAAGTCATCCACGTGCTGCAGGGTCGCCTGCTGCGGCTGCCCATCGGCGCCGGGCACGCTCACCTGCATGCCCGCCTTCAAGCGTCCGGCCAGGCTCTCCGGTACATCCAGCAGCAACCACAGGCGGTCAGGATCGCCAATCATCGCCAGCGGCTGTTCGCTGTCGGGGCTGACTGCCATGCCCGGGCTCATCCGCCGCTCCACCAGCACGCCATCAATGGGTGCGCGCAGCGGCAGCCGTTGGTCGACGTGCTGGCCGTTGCCATACGCCCTGGCGAAGGCGGTCGCGCGCGCGTGATCGGCCTGGCTGCCGGCGAAGCTGGCCTCGGCCTCGTCCAGTTCACGGCCCGACGCCACCCCTGCCGCGTGCAGTTCGCGGGTGCGGTCCAGTTCCCGGCGTGCCAGCTGCAGCTCGGCACGGCCACGCACGCCCTCCGCCTGCGCCTGGCCGAACTCGGGCGAGGTGATCCAGGCGATCACCTGGCCGGCCTTCACCTTCTGCCCCGGTTGTGCCTCGATGCGCGCCACCTGCCCCGCCAGCGGGGTGCGCAGCGCGCTGGAGCGGGTCTCGTCCCAGACCACCCGGCCCGGCAGCTGCAGGCTGGCGCTGGCACCGGCGGTCACCAGCTCGCTGCGCAGCACATCCAGCTGGCGGCTGCCGGCCGGAAACAGGATCTGGCCGGCACTGACCTGCGGCGCATCCTTGGTATACGACGCCGGTTCGCGACCGCAGCCGCCCAGCAGGGCCAGCGCCAGCAGGGCCGGCAGCATGGCATGTCGCGCCCGCGGGCGATGGGCGACGGTGGACTTCATCGGGACTCTCCTTCAGCAACGGATGTGGCCGCTTCCCAGCGCGCCAAGGCAATGGCATGGTCGGCACGCGCATCAATCAGCGCGGCCTCGAACTCGCGCCAGCTGCGGCGCGCGTCGAGCAGATCGGTCAGGCTGGCGGCGCCACGGCGATAGGCCAGTTCGATGCCCTCCACCGCCTTGCGCGCAGCGTCGGACTGCAGCCCCTCGTAATCGCTGCGGCGCTGCGCGGCGGACTGCACGCTGGCCTGCAGCTGGTCCAGTTCAGCGTGTGCTTCGCGCTGCAGCAGCTGCAGTTCCAGCGCGGCGCTGTCCCGGTCGGCCTCGGCACGCTGGATCGCGCCGCGTGCGCGCGACGGGCCGCCCAGCGGAATGGTCAACGACACGCCCCAGGTGACACCGCTGATATCGGTGGGCTCGCGCTCGGCCTCCACACCCAGCTGGATGTCGCGGTGGCGCTCGCTGCGTGCCAGGGCCACGCCAGCGTCGGCGGCGGCCAGGCGCGAGCGTGCCGCGCGCAGATCGGCACGCTGCTGCGGATCGAACGCGCGCACCCTGGCCACGCTGCTGGCATCCGGCCAGGGGTCATCGGCACTGAGGTCGCGGCTGTCATCGCTGCCGAGCAGCAGGCCCAGCGCATGCCGCGCGTCACGCAGATCCAGGGCCGCCTCGCGCGCCGCATCGGCCACCGCCAGATGGTCCACCGCCATCCGCGCGCGATCCACCGGCGCCATCGCCCCGGTGGCCACCTGCTTGTCGGCCGCCGCCATCTGTTCGGCCGAACTCTGGCGGTTGGCCTCGGCAATCTGCGCCCGCTCCTGCGCGCCCTTCAGGCCGAAATAGGCTTCATGCAGTGCCACCTGCTGCCGGCGCCGGGTATCGAGCATGTCCAGCCCGGCCACTTCCAGCAGCGCGTCCGCCTGGCGGATGCGCAATGCGCGCTTGCCGCCGCGCTCCCAGGTCCAGCCCAGGCCCAGCGTGCTGTCCACCCGCTTGTCCTGCCAGCGCCCCGGGCCGATGCCGTGCTTCGGGCTGATCTTGCTGCTGCCGATCGACAGCTCGGCCGCTGGCCGCAACGCAGCGGTCAGCGCATCGCCCTGCACCCCACGCAGTTCCAATGCCGCCGCGCGCAGGTCCGGGTTGTGCGCTTCCATTGCACGCTGTGCATCCTGCAAGGACAGCGCCGAAGCCGCAGGCGCGCACGAAAGGGCGGCCAGCAGGGCCGCAAGACGACGGGAGAAATTCATGCACGTCACGGTAAGGTGACGCACTTGCGCCAAACTTGCCCCAACCTTGCACGAAGCTTGCAATGCGAATCCTGCTGATCGAAGACGACGCCGCCCTGGCCGATGGACTGATCCGCGCCCTGCAGGGTGCCGGCCATCTGTGCGACCACCTTTCGCGCGGGCTGCACGCGCCGGCTGCACTGGCCAGCGCGCCGTATGACGTGATGGTGCTCGATCTTTCATTGCCCGACGTCGATGGCCTCGACCTGCTCTCGCGCCTGCGCAACGACGGCGTCACACTGCCGGTGCTGATCCTAACGGCGCGCGATGGCGTGGAGGACCGCATCCTCGGCCTTGACCGCGGTGGCGACGACTATCTCGCCAAGCCGTTTGCACTCGGTGAGCTGGAAGCCCGCCTGCGTGCGCTGTCGCGTCGCCGCAGCGACGCACCGGCGCAGAAGCGGTTGGGCCGGTTGTGCTTCGACAGCATCCGCAATGAAGTGCAGGTGGAAGGCCAGCGCATCGAACTGACCGCGCGCGAGCTGTCGCTGGTCGAGGCACTGATGCAGCATCCTGGCCGCACCGTCACCAAGCAGCGCCTGTTCGACGCGCTGTACAGCTGGGATCACGAGGCCAACCTGTCAGTGATCGAAGTGCATGTCAGCCGCCTGCGCCGCAAGCTGGAACAGGCGCGCGCCGGCGTCGGCATCCGCATGCTGCGTGGCCTGGGCTATCGGCTGGAAGCCGGTGGTGACTGAGCGTGTGCACAGCCTGCGTGGCCTGCTGCTGCGCCGCCTGTGGCTGCCCCTGCTGGTGCTGCTGCTGTGCAGCGCGATCGGTTCATTCGCGTTGGCCCGCTTCTATGCCGGCCAGGTCTATGACCGCTGGTTGCTGGACTCGGCAATGTCGTTGTCCGAGCTGGTGAAGGTGCAGGACGGGCGTGCCTCGATCGAGATCACGCCCGCGGTGTCGCGCATGTTCACCTGGGATACCGCTGACGAAGTGCATGGCGAAGTGGTCGACGCTGCGGGCGGGCGCCTGTATGGGGACCTGCCCGAAGCGCTGCCCCGCCCCGCGATCGCTGCCGGCAGCGACGATGCCGTCTACTACGACGCGCGCCTGCGTGGGCAGCCGGTGCGCATGGTCGAGGTCGTGGTCAGCGCTGGGCCGGGCCACGATATCCGCCTGCGCGTGGCCGAGACGCTGCGCAAGCGGCACCGGCTGGAGCGCAAGCTGCTGCTGGCCAGCATCCCGTTCCAGGCCGCGATCCTGGCGCTGGCCGCGTGGCTGGCCTGGTCCGGTACCGGCGCGGCTGCACGCCATGCCAACCAGGTGGCGCGGCGGCTGGCCAGCCCGCGTCCTGACCCGCTGGCGCCACTGGAGCCCGCGCAGGAAGCCCCACGCGAACTGTGGCCGGCGGTCGAAGCCTACAACGCACTGCTGCAACGGCTGGACGCGATGCAGGCCGCGCAACGGCGCTTCGTCAGCAATGCGGCGCACCAGCTGCGCACGCCGCTGGCGGCAATGCAGGTGGAGCTGGAGAGCTCACTCCGCCAACAGGATCCGCAGGCCCAGCAGCTGGCGCTGTCCGGCACGCTGGCCGGGCTGGCACGGCTGCAGCACCTGGTCAACCAGCTGCTGATGCTCAGCCGCTCGGAAGATCCACAGGGCAGCGCACTGCCGCTGCAGCCGCTGGATCTGGCCGCGTTGGCACGGGGCGTGGTCGAGCGCTACGCCGACCGTGCGTTGGTGGCGGGCGTGGACCTGGGTTACGACGGACCCGACGACGGCGTGAAGGTACAGGGTGATCCGCAGTTGCTGCGCGAGGCGCTGGGCAACCTGCTGGACAACGCGCTGCGCTACGGCGCCGTGCCCGGTGTGATCACCCTGGGACTACAGCGGGATGCCGAGGGCGTGCAGGTGTGGGTGGACGATGACGGTACAGGTATCGCCGAAGCCGAGCGCGCGCGCGTCACGGAACGGTTCTACCGGGCCAGCAGCGAGGGAGATGGCTGCGGGCTGGGGCTGGCGATCGTGGCCGAGATCGCGCAGCGGCATGGCGCGATATTGATGATCGAAACGGCGCCGCTCGGTGGCGCGCGCGTCGGGTTGCGTTTCCATTGACCTTTGTCGAATTGCCCTTGTAGAGCCGAGCCCATGCTCGGCTCAGGCACCGTGCCAAAAGCAGCCGAGCATGGGCTCGGCTCTGCAGGTTCCAGGTCACCCGTGAAGCGTGCCGGCCAAGGTCGGCACCTACCACGTGCGCATCACCGGCTCATCGAATACGGCGCCTGCGCGTCCTGCCCCGGCCAGTCCTTGTTCGGCTCGGCCTGCATGCTGAAGCGCAGTTCGCCGCCAGCCAGGATCTCGTCATGGCGCAGGAAGGTGCGCTGCAACGGCTTGCCGTTGAGGCTCACGCTGCCCACATAGGTGTGTTTGTCATCCAGGCCCTCGGCCACGATGGTGAACGTCTTGCCGTTCGGAAGACGCATCGCGGTCTTCGGCAGGAACGGACGGCCCAGGATGTACTCGCCCGAGCCCGGCGCCACCGGGTAGAAGCCTAGCGCGGTGAACACATACCAGGCCGACATCTGGCCAACGTCATCATTGCCGGCCAGGCCATCGGGGCGGTCGGCATACTGGGTGTCCATGATCTGCTTCAACCGCGCCTGGGTGCGCCATGGCTGGCCCGCGTACGAATAGAGGTAGGCCACGTGGTGGCTGGGCTCGTTGCCGTGCGCATACCAGCCGATCAGGCCGGTGATGTCTTCCATGTGCTCGAAGATCGATGGATCCACCTTGGCGTTGAACACCTCGTCCAGGCGCGCGAGCAGCTTGTCGCTGCCACCGTGGGCTGCCGCCAGGCCGGCAACGTCCTGCGGCACGTACCACGAGTACTGCCAGGCGTTGCCCTCGGTGTAGTCGGTGCCGTAGCCGCTGGCGCTGGGGTGGAACGGCGTACGGAAGCTGCCATCGCGCTTGCGCGCGCGCATGAAGCCGGTGTCCTTGTCGAACGCGTTGCGCCAGTTACCCGCGCGTTTGTCGAAGGTGGCCGCGATATCGGCCTTGCCCATCGCCTGCGCCATGCGTGCGATGGTCCAGTCATCAAAGGCGTACTCCAGCGTCTTGCTGGCCGCTTCGCCTTCCTCGTCGATCGGCACATAGCCCAGCTCACGGTACTGCGCGATACCGTCATACGGGCCGTAGTTGGCGGTCTCGACCATCGCCTTCAATGCCTTGTCGGCGTCGAAGCCACGAATGCCCTTCACGTAGGCATCGGCGATCACCGGCACGGCGTGGTAGCCGATCATGCACCAGTCTTCCAGGCCATGGAACGACCACACCGGCAGCATGCCGTACGGACTGTGCTCATGGTGGGCCAGCATCGAATTGACGAAGTCGCTGTTGCGCTTCTCAGGCTGCACCAGCGTCAGCAACGGGTGCAGCGCGCGGTAGGTGTCCCACAGCGAGAACGTCGAATAGTGCGTGAAGCCGTCGGCCTTGTGCACCGCGTTGTCCGAACCGCGGTACTGGCCATCGGCGTCCATGAACAGCGTCGGCCCCAGCATCGTGTGGTACAGCGCGGTATAGGCACTGCGCCGCGCATGCTCGGGGGCATCGATATCGAGCACGGACAGTGCCTGCGTCCAGTCCTGCTTCGCCTGCGCACGCACCCGATCGAAGTCGAAGTCGGCCACTTCAGCGTCGAGGTTGGCGATGGCACCGGCCTCACTGACCGGCGAGATGGCTACCTTCACCACCAGCGGTGCGTCCAGCTTGCCGAAGTTGAAGGTGCCGACCAGCTGCCGGCCCTCGATCTGTGCGCGCTGCGCCGGGTCCTTCTCGCCCGGCGGCGGGAAGCCCTTGTAGACGATGTCCTGCTCGGTGTTATGCAGTTCATGGCCAGCCAGCGGGCGCGAAAAGCGCATCGCGAAATACAGCTGGCGACCCGGCGCCCAGCCGCGCGTCTCGCGGAAGCCGGTCACCGTGCCATCGGCGCGCACCCGCACCCGCGACCACAGCACCTTGCCAGGGTAGTCGTACATGCTGGTACGCATGTCCAGCAGCACCTTGGCGTCGGTGCCTCTGGGGAAGGCATAGCGATGCACGCCCACGCGCGCACTGGTGGTCAGCTCGGCACGCACCTTGTAGTCGTCCAGGGTGACCGCGTAGTAGCCCGGCTCGGCCTTCTCGTCAGCGTGACGGAACCGTGAGGCGTAACCGCTGCGCGGCTTCTCCGGATCGCCGCGCTCCAGCCCGGGGTTGCCGGTGAACGGCATCAGCAGGATGTCGCCCAGGTCCGAATGCCCGGTGCCGGAAAAATGCGTGTGCGAGAAACCGACGATGCTGCTGTCGTCGTAACGGTAGCCCGCTGCCCAGCCATAGGCCTTTTCGCGCGGCTGGATGCGCGTGTCCGGGCTGAGCTGGACCATGCCGAACGGCACCGTCGCCCCCGGGTAGGTATGGCCTTCCCCGCCGGTACCGATGAACGGGTCGACCGAGCCATAGGCGCGTTCGGCGGATTTCGACGGAGCCGCCAGCACCGCCCCGGAGGCAAGCATGGCGGTCGCGACGAAAGCGATCAGGAGACGACGGTCCAGCGTGGGCATCGGCATTTGGATCGATTCAGGTGGTAGTCGGATCCTAGCACCGGCCCTGCCCTGTCGCATGCTGCAGTGCGGCCGCCGGAACCGGCACGATGCTTTGCACGTAATTGCATGGCCGCGCGACGAATCACCTCATAGCCTTCCGGTCTCCCGCGTCCCGATCGGTGCCGATACGGCAATGGATGTCCAGACATGCACTTCTGAAAGACCGCGCCTTCCGAACGGGACAAAGCGAGACAAACCATCAATTGGTGCGCAGCGCCTCGATCTGCCCAGGATTGCGCCGCAGCGGACATCCCGCTGCCGGGATTGGAACCCCCGAATGAAACTGAAGATCTGCCTGTCATGACTAGGGCGGGCGCTGCGTGTGGCCGTCTGGCCATCGGAGTTCTTCTTCAGTCTCTCCGGGTTCCAAGCACGCATCGCCCGCCACCCTTGCGGTGGCCCTCGCACCCAAGGAGTTCCCGCATGAAACACACGCGTCCGCTCAGCCCGGCCATGGAGTCGCTCTTCCAGCGCATCGAACACGCCCTCAACAGTGCAGAAGGCATGGCCATCCTCATCGGTGAACAGTACGGCCCCGAGCCGAAGCCGCCCGCACCGATGGGCTACAACGCCAGAGAGATCGCCAATGCGATGGTCATGCTGAGCCAGCATGGCCGGTCGTTGTTGCAGAAGCTGCGTGCGGAAGCGGAAAAGGTGACCTATCACTAGCCCGCCCTGCAGCCGAGCCCGCTCGGCGCCGTGCGCACCGCACGCAGTGATTGCTGCCCTCAATCTGGCAATGCGCCCTGCAAGGTGGCGAGGTCGGCGCTGTCGACCGGCCTCACCACGCGCGCCACTTCCTGGCCGTCATGCAGCAGCACCACGGTGGGCCACAGTTTTACCTTGAACGCACGCCCCAGCGGCTTTCCCTTGCCATCCTCGATCTTCCAATGCACCAGATCGTGGGCGTCCACAAACGCCTGGAGTGCGGGCTGCGCGGCCTGGCAATGGCCACACCAGGGTGCACCGAACTCCAGCAGCTGCCAGCCCGCCTGAGCTTCCACGTCCGCGCCTGCAGGCTCCGCCGCCGGGTAGTCACGCATGAACGGCATGCCGGTTACGCCGCCAGCGCTTTCTGGATATCCGCCAGCGGGGCGTTGGTCAGGTCCTTGGCGATATCGCCCAGCAGGCGCGCCTGGACCTCCTTGTGCAGCAGCGGGCGGATACGGCCCAGCGTGGTCGGGTCTGCCACCAGCACCAGGTGTGCATAGCGGTTGTTGAGCGCATCTTCGTTCAACTGCTCCGCTACCTGCTTGGCAAACGTCGCCTCGTTGAGCTGCGAAATGGACATGTCCTTCGGCACCGCGCCAGCCGGGCCCTGACCGGAGACGCCCTGCTCGCTGATGTCCTGCAGGCGCAGCTCACCTTCCTGCTTCAACGCCAGCTGATGTTCGCTGCCGACGTTGGTGAACACGCGGGCCGAACCGCCATCGGCGACGATGATCAACGTGCCTTCGGGAATGCGACGGGTCATGCAATGCTCCTTCTCGATTGCGTCCAGCGCTACCGTAGACAGCGTCGCGTGAGCGCTGCGGCCAGAGTTCGTTCAACACTTGTCATTGCATGCCGCGCGGATGAACAGGCGCGATGGAACACAGCGTGCAGATCAGTCCGCTTCGCTGCATGCTCACGCCGATGCCGCTATGATGAACGGATGATCGACACGACCCACTACGTGACGGGCGCACCTGTTACGTGGGAAGCACTGCCGACCGGCGCTTCGCTTGCCACGATGGCTCCCGCCCTGCCGTTCCACCGCCTCGCGCTGGATCCTGGCGGATGACGCCCGCAGGCCCTCGGCCTGCACTCCCCACGCTGCTGTGACCGCCGGCCGCTGATTGTGCGAGCGCTGTGATCCCGTTGCTGCGTTTCCGCCGTTGCGGCGGTGCTTTGCCGTGCGCATGGCGCCGTGCCTGCACACATTCCCCGGCCCCCACGCCACTCACCGATGCCCCTGCGCCACCTGCGCCTGCATCGCCGTTTCCGATTTCCGGGACCTACCTCACCGCTCATTTCCCCTCTTCTGCCTACAAGGGAGCCCCCATGCAGGACACCCCCGATGCACACGCCCATTTCGGCTGGTTCAAACGCCGCCGCCACCTGAAGGTCGATGAGATCACCGTCGTCGACAAGCCCATGCTCAAGCGCGCCGTCGGCGCGGCCGCACTCGGCAATGCCATGGAGTGGTTCGACTTCGGTGTCTACGGCTATCTGGCCGTCACCATCGGCCAGGTGTTCTTCCCCTCCAGCAACCCCACCGCGCAGGTGATCGCTGCGTTCGCCACCTTCACCGTGGCGTTCCTGGTGCGGCCACTGGGCGGCCTGGTGTTCGGCCCCCTGGGTGATCGCTACGGCCGCCAGAAAGTGCTGGCGTTCACCATGATCCTGATGGCGCTGGGCACGTTTGCCATCGGCCTGATTCCCGCCTACGAGCGCATCGGCATCTGGGCACCGGTGCTGTTGCTGCTGGCGCGCGTGGTGCAGGGCTTCTCCACCGGCGGCGAATACGGGGGCGCGGCCACCTTCATCGCCGAGTATTCCACCGACCGCAACCGCGGCCTGATGGGCAGCTGGCTGGAGTTCGGCACGCTGGGCGGCTACATCGCCGGCGCCGGCACCGTCACCGCGCTGCACATGCTGCTGAGCAGCGAGCAGATGCTGGACTGGGGGTGGCGCATTCCGTTCCTGGTGGCCGGCCCGCTGGGCCTGCTCGGCCTGTACATGCGCATGAAGCTGGAGGAAACCCCGGCGTTCCGCGCCTTCGCCGAGGAAGCCGAGAAGCGTGAGCACGAGCGGCCGGGGCTGGGCGCGCTGTTCCAGGTGCATGGCCGCCAGCTGCTGGTGTGCATGGGCCTGGTGCTGGTGTTCAACGTGACCGATTACATGCTGCTGACCTACATGCCCAGCTACCTCAGCGTCACGATGGGCTATGCCGAGAGCAAGGGCCTGCTGCTGATCATCATCGTGATGCTGGTGATGATGCCGCTGAACATCGTCGGCGGGTTGTTCAGTGACCGGCTGGGCCGGCGCCCGATGATCATCGGTGCGTGCATCGCGCTGCTGGTGCTGGCCATTCCGTGCCTGCTGCTGGTCGGTAGCGGCAACGACGGGCTGATCTTCCTCGGCCTGATGCTGCTGGGGCTGGCGCTGGTGTGCTTCACCAGCTCGATGCCGTCCACGCTGCCGGCGCTGTTCTACACCCCGGTGCGCTACAGCGCGCTGTCGATCGCCTTCAATGTGTCGGTGTCGCTGTTCGGTGGCACCACGCCGCTGGTGACCGCGTGGCTGGTGGAGCGTACCGGCGACCCGCTGGTGCCGGCCTATTACCTGATGGGCGCGGCGGTGATCGGCCTGGTAACCATGCTGTTCGTGAAGGAAACCGCCGGCCTGCCGCTGCGCGGTTCACCGCCAGCGGTTGGCAGCGACAAGGAAGCAGCCGCGCTGTTGAAGAGCGATGTGCCGGTGACGGTGGACCCGACCTTGCCGCCGCTGCCGGACGTTGCCGAGCCCGAGCAGGCGAAGCCGGCGTTGTAGAGCCGAGCCCGTGCTCGGCTGACTTCCAGGGGATCAGCCGAGCATGGGTTCGACTCCGCACCCCGTGCGGCATCAATCACCCGGGGTGTCCAATTCCATCGCGCGCATCACGATGGGCTTGGCCCAGCCCGGCGTGTGCAACAGGTCGGCCACTGCGACCGGGTAATGCAGCTGGCCTGCAGCCATGGCCAATACCGGCAGCGGCACCACGCAGCCGTCGGCATCGGCCGGCGCGCTGTTGTCGTAGACATGCAGCTCGGCCAGGTGCGGCAGCAGCTCCAGCAGGTTCGCGCGCGCCGAATCGAAACGCGCGTGGATCTTCTCCACCGGAATATCGTGGCCACCGGCGGCCACCCGCGCGGCCACACGGGCGACGTGCAGCCCGACATCGGCCAGCCCACAGAACCAGATCGCCACCTGGTGCCGCTCGCAGGCCTCACGCAGCAGACGCGGAATGGTGTTGCCACCGAGCGTGGTCTCGAAGGCGAAGTCGGTGCCATCGACCATGGCCTGGCGCAGGCGGCGGGTGCCTTCCTGCCAGGCCTCGGCATTGGCGTCCGGCAGCGGCCAGCCGGCGTCGACCAGGCGGCGGGTGAACGAGTCCGGGTTGAACCAGCTCAGCCCTTCGGCGTCCAGCCAGGTGCCCAGCAGCGAACTCTTGCCGGCGCCATTGACACCGGCCAACGCCAGGATGCGTCCCATCGATCAGAGCGGACGGCCAAGGGTGACCTTGCGGCCGCGCCGGATCGGCTGGCCCAGCACCTTGCCCAGCCCTTCCCCGCGCTGCAGCCCGGCCAGGGTCTGGTCGAACTCGCTGCGCAGGCGCTGCAGCTCCTCGCTGCGCTCACCGGCATCACCGCCGGCGGCCTTGGCCAGCAGT
This sequence comes from Stenotrophomonas sp. CASM110, assembly GCF_049384345.1. Classification (NCBI taxonomy): domain Bacteria; kingdom Pseudomonadati; phylum Pseudomonadota; class Gammaproteobacteria; order Lysobacterales; family Lysobacteraceae; genus Stenotrophomonas; species Stenotrophomonas sp. CASM110. The sequence goes on along the minus strand of NZ_JBMRGI010000010.1, from coordinate 116,500 downwards.
TCCTGGTAGGTGCGGATGTCCACGATCACCGCTTCCGGGTGGTTGTGGTTGGTGATGACCAGCGCCTGCTTTTCGCGCACGGTGCGCATCAGGCTCGGCCAGCCCCGGGTCTTCACCGACGAGGCCGGGGCCTTCTCGAGGCCAGGCAGATCCAGCGGCAGGGTCATGGCACGGCTCCAGGCGGGGTGGATGAGCGACACTATACCCAATTTGGCCAAATTGGGGATAAATCCCCTTTTACCGCAGGGGCGCGGTGTCCGGAGCGTCGGTCTGCAGCAGGCTGTCGCGTTCGCGCAGCGGGAAGCGGATCCACGCATCCAGCCCCTGTGGGCCAAAGTGCAGCTCGCCGCTGCCAGCCAGCTCGTAGGGCACGCGCTGCTCGATCAGCGCCCGGCCCAGGCCGCGCTGGCGTGGCATTTCCCAGCCCTCCACGTCGGCATGGCGCTCACACCAGTGCAGGCCCAGCCACGGTTCGGCGTCCTGCACCTGCAGATGCCAGGACACCTCGATCCGCCCCGCCTCGCGCGCGGCCGCGCCGTAGCGCAGCGCGTTGCTCGCCAGCTCATGGATGGCCAACGACAGCACCTCGGCCGCTTTCGGTGGCAGCAGCACGTCCTCACCGTGCAGTTCGCACAGGCCCGTGCCCGGCATCTGCGCCGACACTTCCTCTTCGATCATCCCGCGCAGGCAGACCCCGGCATTGCCGCCGCGGGTCAGCAGGCTCTGCGTGCGCGCCAGCGACATCAACCGCCCGCACAGCCGCTCGGCGTACTCGTCCACGCTGGCCACCGTGCTGCGCGTCCGCCAGGCAAGGGCATGGATGGTGGACATGATGTTGCGGACCCGGTGCTGCAGTTCGGCCAGCAGCACCGCCTGGCGCTCGGTGGCGCGCTTGAGGTCGTCGATATCCACCGCAATGGCGAACACCCCGGTCACCTCGCCGTCTGCATCGCGCAGCGGCGCAGCGGCGACGCGTGTCCAGCGGGCGCGCCCGTCGTCATGGATGAACTGGAACTCCAGGCCAGGGACCACCGTCTCCCCCCGCAGGGCGCGGGCGATGGCGAAATCATGGGGCTCGATGCGCGAGCCGTCGGGGTGCCATCCCTGCCAGCGGTAGTGGTTGGGACGATCGGTGGACGGCACCTTGCCGGTGGGCAGATAGGTCCGCATCCGGTCATTGGACAGTTGCAGTCGGCCTTCGGCATCGACAATGCAGACGCCCACCGGCAGCACCTTGAATGCCAGCGCCAGGCGCCGGTCGCTCTCACGGCGCTTCTGCTCCTCGCGCTCGCGGGCCGCCTGCGCGACATGCGCGGCGGTCGTTTCGAACATGGTGACAAGCACACCGTTGATGCGCCCTTCCTCACCGCGGATGGGGCTGTAGGTGATGGTGAACCAGACATCCTCCAGCCGCCCCCGCCGCGCCAGCGGATAGAGCTTGTCCTCGTAGGTGATGGTCTCGCCCTGCCACACCCGCTGGTAGATCGGGCCGTTGATGTGCCAGACCTCAGGCCAGCACTCGCGGGTGGGCTGGCCAAGCCCGCCCGGATGCTTGTCGGCGAGGATCTCGGCATAGCCATCGTTGTAGAGCTGCACCAGCTGCTCGCCCCACAGCACGATCATCGGGAAGCCGTGGGCCAGCATCAGGTCGACAGTGGCGCGCAGGTGCGGCGGCCATCGCTCGATCGCACCCAGTGGCGTGCCTGACCAGTCGTGGCGGGCAATACGGGCGGCCATGCCGTCATGGCGCGCATGCGCCTGCAGCGGCGGCGGCATGCCCGCCGGGCGCTCAATGGCCGGGAGACCCTCGATGCGGCGTGACATGCCGCGCAATCAGGCGATGCCCGCAGCAGCCTGCGGGCCTGCCACCAGCCGTGCCAGCTGCTGCACCAGTGCCTCGATGTGATAGGGCTTGGTACAGCGGGGCGCGCCAGCGAAGCGGCTGGGCAGATTGTCATCGTAGCCGGAGGTCAACATGAACGGCGTGCCGGCGTCCGCCAAGCGGTCAGCCAAGGGGTAGACCAGTTCACCCCCCAGGTTGATGTCCAGCAGGGCGACATCGATGGGGTTCTCATCGACCAGACGCCCCAGCGCCTGCAGGTCACCGGCCGGTCCCACCACCTGCGCGCCCTTCAGTTCCAGATAGTCCACCAGGAACATCGCGATGGCGAATTCATCTTCCGCCACCAGCACCCGCAGCCCTTTCAGGCCCTCTGGCTTGTTGCCCGCTTCCAGCACGACCCGCGCTCCTCGATACACGCGGCGCACCTCTGCCGCAACGCCTGCAGGATGCGCGAAACGGGCTACAAGGGCGCGTGATGATCGATGAAGATCGCCGCCACGGCCCGTTCACCCGGGCATTGCAGCGGCGCGTTCAGAACGCCCGCTCCCATTTCAGGCTGAGTAGGCTGCGGTCGTGGCTGTACAGCCAGCCGACGTTGCTGTCGATGCGGGCGTAGCGCAGGCCCAGGCTGGGCACCAGCCCGGCCACCGCCAGCCGCTCGCTGCGCACGATGGCGATCAGGTTCTGTTCGTCGTCCTGCCTGCGCGCCTCCAGCAATGGACTCCAGGCGTCGTAGTCGCGGCGGCGCAGCGACACGAACACCGTGGCCGTGGTGCCGCTCCACTGCCGCGCCGCGCCCAGCCGCAAGCCGCGCTGGCGGTAGCCGTTGGCCGGGTCGGCAGCGCTGCTGCCGGTGACATCCAGCCCGGCGAAGACCGTCCAGCGCGGATTGAGCGCACGGAACCAGGTGGCATACACCGATACCAGCTCGCCGTCATAATTGCTGGCCAGGCCCTGCTGGCGATACCGCTGGCGCTTCCAGTCGGCCTCCAGCTTGAGCAGGCTGCGTGCATCCAGGGCGTACTGCCATTCGCCGTGCACGCCACTGCCGCCCTGCAGCGCATGGTTGCCCAGGCCCTGGACGTCATAGCTGGGGGCAAGCAGCACGGTCTGCCGCGCACTGCGCCAGCTGTAACCTGCCTGCACATTGGCATTGAGCTCGTTGTAGGCACGGTGCCCGCGCCATGCCTGACCGAAGGCGAGACCGCGCACGTACAGCCCATGATGCCCGTCGAGGACCCAGCGCCGTTCCAGGCTGGCGTCGTAGTCGAGGCCCCCTGCGCGCTGGGCGTCGGGCAGTTTCCGTTCGATGAGGCAGGCGTCGCCTACGCCGAACAGGCAGGTGCGGCTGGCCGAGCTGCGGTTGATGTTGTCACTCCATGCGGGGCCGGCGGACAGCGCGCCTTTCCAGCGCTGGCGCGCCTGCAGGGCACCCAGGTACCCGCCCACGCGCGCGCGGACGCCGGCCGTGGCCGGATCATCAGCATTGATGCCTGCAGCGATGGCCGTGAACAGCGCGACCGCATCGCGATCACGCTGGTCTTCCGCATAGACACGTGCCAGCTCGAGACGGGCCGGCAGGAAATCCGGCTGCGCCGCCAGCAGCGCTTCGTACTCCTTCGCCGCGCGACGATGGTCGCCGGCCACGCGGGCCAACGCCCCCTGCGCGTAATGGCGCAGCAGCGGGTCATGCCCCGGCAGTTCGATGTACTCCTCGAGGAAGGCCGCGGCGGCCCGCCATTGCTGATGCTGCAGTGACAGGTAGAGGGCCTGGCCGAGATCGTCGACGCTGCGCTCCACGCGCAGCGTCCTGCCGTCGATGGTGATGGTCGGCCGCTCCGACTCGGCCTGTTGCAGGCGCTGCCGGTCCTGCTGCTGGTGGCGCAGTTCGCTGCCCTGTTCAAGCACGCGGCGCAGATCGTCCTGCTGGGCGCGCACATCAGCGGCAGCCAACAGCAGTACGACAAGGAAGGTGGAATGGCGCATGGTCGATCCGTGGTGGTGCATGCAGCGGCCGAAGCAGGGACTGGCGGATCGCGGCTTGTCCCTGCCCTGCCCCGTCAGGGGCGTGGCGATCAGTTCTTGCTGCCGCCGAAGGCGGTGTCGTACTGGCTGTTGCCGGCGAACGTGGCGATACCGGCGAGCGTGGCCGCATTGGCGCCGAAGAACTGGCCCTGGCTGTTGCCGGTGACCGAGCCGTTGGCCACGGCGGTGCCGGCGAAGGATGCATCGGCGCTGTTGATGTTGGCGCTGATCGCCAGGGTCTGGCCACCACCGGTCAGGCCGCCGGTCAGCTTGCCAGTGCCGAAGTTCGCCGCGAAGGTACCGCTGAGCAGGTTGCTGCCATTGAACCGGTTCAGGCCGGCCACCGCGTAGGTGGCGGTACCGCTGGGCAGGGTGGTGCCGGCGCGGTCGCCAGCGAAGTACACCTGGCGGTTGTTGAAGCCACCCGCAGCGCCGTCCTTGGACCATTCGCCGAACCACACATCGCCACTGCCCACCTTGACGAAGTTGAAGTGGCCCATGCCGGAATGGCTGCCCGGCGTACCGGTGATCGGCATGGCCAGGGTACGCACGGTAACGCCGTTGACGGTGGTCGGGGCCGAGTAGGCCGCCAGCCCCTGGAAGTCGACCGGCTTGCCGTTGGAGACGGTGCCGACGCCGATGCCGGCCTTGCCTGCGCTGTGCGGGCCGCCGTTGACTTCGGAGGCACCGACCTTGACGTACAGCTGCGAATCGGTGGCCGGGCTGGCCGCACCGACGATGTCGGCGGCCTGGGCGGCACCGGCCAGGGCGAAGGTGGCGGCCATGGCCAGTACGGAACGGGAGATCATCTTCATGGAACTACTCCTTGGGTTGAGGGAACAACGGGTACAACAACGAGACAGGTCATCAGAAGCGTGCAGTGACACCGAGCTTCAGCGTGCGCCCCGGCGCCGGCAGCGTGGAGCGCGTGGCCGGGTCGACGTAGTAGCGGTTGCCGAGGTTGGTGCCGACCAGCTCGACGCTGGCGTGGTCACTGAAGCGCCAGCGCGCGTAGGCATCGACGGTGGTGATGTTTCCCCAGGTGAACGGCACGTTCTGCCAGATCAGGCCACCGCTGCCGGCGTACAGTCGGTCACGGTAGGCCTGCAGGTCCGGGTTCTGGTGGCGCTGGTAATGCACGATGCGGCTGCCCAGCTCCAGGCGCTCATCGAACAGCCGGGTGCCCAGCGACACGTTCACCGACAACCGGGGAATGGCCTGGGTCAGCAGGTAGCCACTGACGAAGCCGTCCTGCACGCAGTTGGGCACCTTGCCGGCCAGCGCATCGAGCTGCACCGCCATGCTTTCGTCGCAGACCTTGTTTTCCAGCGTACGGGTGATGCCCAGGTCGGTGAAGAAGCGCCGGTTGTCGAACCGCGCCTGCAGCTCCAGGCCGCGGATGCGCTGCTTGTCCAGGTTGTCGAACAGGAAATTGCCGTCGCGCTCGATCACGTTGCGGGTCTTGTGCACGTAGTAGGCCAGCTTCACGTCGGCATCGGCGGTGTTGCCGAACAGTGCGGACAGGTTGTGCACGTAGCCCACTTCGAAGTTGTAGGCGTGCTCGGGCTTGAGCGGGTACAGCGGGTTCAGGCTGCTGGAGAACGCGATGGTGCTCTCGAACATGCTGGGGAAACGCACCGCCTCGCTGTAACGGGCATAGGCGCGCGCATTGGGCGAGAAATGCGCGGTGGCCGAGAAGGTCGGCAGCCAGGCATGGTCGCGCCTGCGCTCGTTGCGCCCGGATACCGTCTGCGACCGCCCGCTCTGGATGCTGCACAGGATCTGCGCGCCCTGCACCGGCAACAGCCCGGGAATGGCCGCCAACTGACCATTCAGGCACGGGTTGCTGGCACGGCTGTAGTTGCCGTCCGCATCCGGCAGCCACGGAATGCTGTGCTCCACCGCCACCGGCGTCTCGTACCTGCTCAGCAGGCCCTTCAGCAGATCATCAACGATGAAGCCCATGCCGATGCTGTCCCAGAACGCGCGCTGCGACTCGATGGCGTCGATCTCGCCCTGCAGGCTGGCCGGGCGCTCAGGCAGTTCGTTGACCCGGTAGCGGGCCTCCTTGGGGAACACAGAGGTGGTCATCAGTTCCGGGTGTTCCTGCAGGAAATCATCGAAGGCCCAATAGCGCGCGTAGCGCACGCCGGCGCTCAGGGAGAGGAAATCCACCGGCCGCCAGTCCAGCACCAGATAGCCCTCGCCTTCCTGGCGGCGCCCGGCGCGCGGGTACATGCGCCAGCCATCGCTGACGCCAAAGTACGGGTCCGCCGAGCGCAGTTTCTCGAACTGCCAGTTGCCGCCCACCGTCAGGTCCAGGGTGGAATGCAACGCGAAGCGGTTGCTCAGGGTCAGGCCGGTGCGGTCGTTGCGGGCATTGGCCAGCGCGGTATTGCGCAGGATCGGGCTGCTGCCGGGGTTCCAGTCGGGGTTGCTGGCAAAATTGGCGAAGCCGCCGGCGGTGTAGGTATCGCTGGTGGTTTCGGTGCGCCACAGGTTGGCACGCAGGTCCAGCCAGCGGCTGCCGGCAGGCTGCCAGTGGTATTCCAGGTTCCAGGCATCGGCATCGACGCGGCTGTGCGGCCACTGGATGCGACCGTAGTCGGGCGCGGACAGGATGCGCGAGGGCATGATCTCGCCGTAGTGGGAGAGCGTACGCCGCCAGGTGGCGCGCAGCTGCTGGTCATCGTTGATCTGCCAGGTCGCCTTCAGCAGCCACGATTCCTGCTCGCTGGAGGTGTTGGGCACCTCGTCGCCGGGCTTGAAGTAGCGCGCCAGCGTGGTGATGTAGTCCAGGCCCTTGTACTCGAACTGCTCGCGCGGGTCCTGGTCGTAGTACGCCGTGCCCTGGGTGCCGGAGAAGTAGTTGCCGCGCTTGCGCCAGGCATACGCGGCCATCAGGTCCACGTGTTCGCCGCGCAGGCCCAGCGCCAGCCGCCAGGCCTGGTCCTCGCCGGCGAACACATTGGCTTCCGAACCGCGCGACTTCACCGGCACCAGCAGCGTGCTGTCGGCATACGGTGCCGAGGGCGAGCCCTGCGGGAACCCGGGCACCGTGCGGTAGTCCTCGCCGGTATGCAGCCGCGGCAGGCGTGGCGCCACCGCATTGCTGCTGCCTTCGATCTTCAGCTCCCCGCCGAAGCGCTCACCCGCTTCCACGATGTCATCGACGTCGATGGTCTTGATCACCAGCGCGCCACCGATCCCGCTGTGCACATCGCGCACCAGCCCCGGCCCCTTGATGACCTGGATGCCACCTATCAGGTTGGGATCGATGTAGTTGCGGTTGCTGACGCCGTTGTAGCCGCGCCAGACCGTAAGTGCCTGCTCGCCGCCGTCGATGCTGACCGGCACCCGCCCCGGCCCCTGGATGCCGCGGATGTTGATGTCCAGCGCGCCACTGTTGCGCGCATCGCCGCTGAACACACCGACCAGATCCTTGACCACGTCGGCCGGATTGGAGCCGCGGTAGCGCTCCACCCGGTCGCGCCCCGAATACGCCGTGGCCATGTCCAGCGCGAACACATCATCGTAGCCGCGCCGATCGCGGGCCTCGCCCCCTTCCGACTGCAGGCGACCGGCCACGTCCAGTGTCTCGGTCACCCGCACCCCTTCCCCTTCACCCGCCTCCGCTGCGGTACGCAGGCTCCAGGTGCCGTCCATGCCACGCTGCGCGCGCACGCCGCTGCCACGCAGCAGCAGCTGCAGGGCCTGCATCTGGCTGTACTCGCCGCTCACCGCGCTGGAGCGACGGCCTTCCACCAGGTCACTGCGGAACACCACCTGCACATCGGCCTGGCGGCCAAAGGCACGCACGGCGTCGGCCAGGGGCTGTTCCGGAATGGCGTACTGGCGCAGCGGCGCGACGACCGCCGGTTGCGCCTGCCCGGCCGGCACCCAGGCCAACTGCAGCAATGCGGTGGAAACAGCCAGGGCCAGAGCGGTGGCGCGACGATGACAGGCGGATGCCGTGGACGGCATGGACAGGAACTCCTCAAGCGGGGCGGGACCACGGACACGTCCGGTGCCCGGTGGTGTGTCTGGCTTGAGAAGAAACGCTGTTTCGCTCTGGCTATACCTCTATAGACAGCGGGCTGCGACGACTGCCCACGGTTTTTTCATGTTTTTTTTCATGCGACCGGTTCGTCCATGTTCCGAGGGTGCTTCACCACAGCAGCAACGCACCACCGGGCAAGCGCTGCACGCGCAGTCCCGCCTGCGCGGCCACGGCGACGATGGCCGTGTCCGGTTGCTGCAGGCGGAACAGGCCACTGACCCGTACGCGTGCGCCCTGCCCGCCCAGTACCCAGACCGGGGCACGACGGTAGCGCGCCAGGTCGGCGATGGCCTGCGCGGCCGGCCGATCATCGATCACTACCTCGCCACGCCGCCACGGCGCCATGCTCTCCGGATCTTCCAGCTGCACCGGCTGCAGCCAGTGCCCGTCACGGAACGCGCGTGCCTGTCCGGCATGCAGGCGCTGCACGCTGCCATCGCCCGGGCGCACATCGACCACACCCGCGCTGACCTGGGTGGTGACCGTGGTATCCAGCATCGACACGCTGAAGGCAGTGCCGATGTCACGGACCAGGCCGCCCGCTGCCTCGACCTGGAACGGGCGAGCCTCGTGCGCTACCTGGAACCAGGCCTGGCCGCGCAGCAGGCGCAGGTGGCGCTGCCGGTCATCGAACGAAAGTGCCAGCGCGGTGCCGGCATCGAGTACCGCCGTGCTGCCATCGGCCAGCTGCACCACTCGTGGCGCATCGCTGCTGCGCACATCACTGCGCGCCAGCAGCAACGCATGCGGAGCGGCCGCGACCATCAGCACCACGGCCGCAGCCGATGCCAGCAGCCACGGCAGGCGACGGCGCGGTGCGATCGGACGCAGCCCCTGGCGGTCGGCGGTCAGATCGGGCAGCGCGGCCAGCACCTCGGGCCCGGCAGCGTCCAACCGCTGCCAGAAGGCCTGCTGCTGGCGCCAGGCCAGCGCATGGCGCGGATCGGACTGCAGCCAGCGCTGCAGGGTGCGTTGCTGGCGTTCCGGCAACGGGCCTGCATTGCACCGTATCACCCAGCGCAACGCCTGCCTGGCCTGACGCGGCGAGGGTTCGGACGTGGTCATGGTTGTGGCCTGCCGCACCGCGAATGGGTGCGCTTTCCTGTTGTGACAACGGCGGGCACGATCTGCCCACGGCAATCGCCGCTCATCGGCCCATTCCCCGCTGCTGTTGCTGGATCAGCAGCGCTGCGCGCAGCACATGCTTGCCGACCAGGCTCTTGGAGATCCCCAGGCGCGCGGCAATCTCGCGTTCGCTCAGGCCCAGGTAGCGGTTGAGCACGAAGCACTCGCGTACCTGGGCCGGCAGGGCCAGGATGGTCTGGGTGATCTCGCGCAGCTGCGCCTGGTCCAGCGCCTGCGCCTCGCCGTCGTGGCCTGCCTCGGCCATGCCGGTGGCGTACTCGGCCATCGCGCGCCGCTCGCGGGCGTCGGCCTGGCTGCGGTTGAGCGCGTGGTGGTAGGCCATCCGGTACAGATAACCGCGCGGCTCCAGGATCGGTGGATCACCGGGCACGCTGCTGGCCTTCAGGTAGAGGTTCTGCAGGGTGTCCTCGGTGCTGGCCGGGTCGAGGTAGCGCGCGACGAAGCGGGACAACGCACGGCGCTCGCGGATCAGCAGCTCGACCAGCGCCAGGGCATTGGGAGACATAGGTGCCAAGGCCGGACCGGGGAATGATGGGCGTGATGGCGACGGTCCGGACGTGGATTGTGGGCTGCGGGGCCGCAGGCGGCAAGCCGCGCCACGAAAGCATCATCGACGCATGGCGTGGATGGAGGATCTACGGTTCCTCCAGCGCCTCGAAGCGTTCGGCGAGGTAGTCGATCAGCGCACGCACCGCAGGCAACAGGCCGCGTCGCGACGGGAACACCGCGTGCACGACGCCGTGCTTGGGCACCCACTCCGGCAGTACCGGCACCAGCGCGCCACTGGCCAGCTCGTCGCTGATCATCATCCGCGGCAGCATCAGCAGGCCCACCCCGGCCACCGCGGCGGTGCGCAACGCGATCATGTCATCGCTGACCAGCCGCGGGCGATGGTGCACGCTGGCCAGCACATCGCCCGGCCCGGTGTATTCCCAGGCATGCTGCTGGCTGGGCGATGCCAGATCCACGGTCGGCATCATCGCCAGGTCGGCCGGCACCTGCGGCGTGCCCAGCCGCTGCAGCAGCGCCGGGCTGGCACTGGTGCACCAGACCCGGCGCGCCAGCACGCGTACCACCAGGTCACTGTCCTCCAGCGGCGGCGGCCGCACGCGGATCGCCACGTCCACACCCTCACCCACCACATCGACGCGCCGGTTGGTGGCGTCCAGCTGCACCGTCACCTGCGGGTGCAGGGCCAGGAAATCGGCCAGCATCGTGCCAATGCGCGCGTGCAGGATCGCGATCGGGCACGCCAGGCGGATGGTGCCGCGCGGCTCGGCACGTGACATCGCAATGGCTTCCTCGGCCGCTTCGGCTTCGACCAGCATTGCCTTGCAGTGGCGGTAGTAGTCCTGGCCGACCTCGGTGACCGAGAAACGCCGGGTCGAACGCTGGATCAGGCGCACGCCCAACCGTTCCTCCAGCAGCGCGATGCGCCGGCTCAGTTTCGACTTCGGCATCGCCAGCGCCCGGCCGGCCTGCGAGAAGCCGCCATGCTCGACCACCATGGCGAAGTAGAACAGGTCGTTGAGGTCACAACGGCGGATATCTGCGATGAACACGGGGCGATCTCCTGCGGCCACGGCCTGCAGACATTGTTCACCAGATAGGACTATGACGGCAAATACTGGCGTCTACCGGCCTTATTGTCACGGCGATATCGTCTTCGCAACGAAGAACAGCGGCCGGCAGCCCCGGCCAGGAGATCGCCATGAAGCGTGTCACCGGTACCTACAGCGCCCCACGCCCGCACTGGGTGGGCGACGGATTCCCCGCCCGCTCTATGTTTTCCTACAACACCCACGGCCAGCACCTCAGCCCGTTCCTGCTGCTGGATTACGCCGGCCCGTACACCTTCGCCCCCAGCAATACGCCGCGTGGCGTCGGCCAGCATCCGCATCGCGGATTCGAGACCGTCACCATCGTCTATGAGGGTGAGGTCGCCCACCGCGATTCGACCGGGGCCGGCGGCACCATCGGCCCGGGTGACGTGCAGTGGATGACGGCTGCCTCCGGCATCCTCCACGAGGAATTCCACACGCCGGAATTCAGCAGGCGCGGCGGCACGCTGGACATGGTCCAGCTGTGGGTGAACCTGCCGGCGCGCGACAAGATGGGCGCACCGGGCTACCAGACCCTGCTCGACGCAGAGATTCCCTCGGTGGATCTGCCCGATGGCGCCGGCCGCGTGCGGGTCATCGCCGGCCGCTTCCACGGTCATGCCGGCCCGGCGCGCACCCACACGCCGATGGATGTCTGGGACATCCGCCTGCAGCAGGGCCACCACACCGACCTGCCGGTGGCCGAGGGCCGCACGCTGGCGCTTGTGGTGCTGAAGGGTACGGTGCGGATCAACGGCGGCCAGCCGGTCGGCGAAGCGCAGCTGGTCACCTTCGACCGCAGCGGCGAGGACGTGTTCGTCGACGCCGACAGCGACGCCACCGTACTGCTGCTCAGCGGTGAGCCGATCGACGAGCCGGTGGTGGGCTATGGCCCGTTCGTGATGAACAGCCAGGCCGAGATCGCGCAGGCGGTCAACGACTTCAACAGCGGCCGCTTCGGCCAGATCGCGCACTGATCGTTTCAAAGCGGCGGGCGATGGCCCGCCGCACCCTCCGGGCCATCGCCCGCTTTTTCCAGGAGACTGACCATGAGTACCCCCGCCAACTTCAACGGTGCCCGCCCGGTGATCGATCCGGACAACGCCGCGATGCTGCTGATCGACCATCAGAGCGGCCTGTTCCAGACCATCGGTGACATGCCGTTCACCCGCGTGCGCGCCCACGCCACCGCGCTGGCCAGGATGGCCACGCTGGCAAAGATGCCGGTGATCACCACTGCCTCTGTTCCGCAGGGCCCGAACGGCCCGCTGGTCCCGGAGATCCACGACGCAGCCCCGCATGCCCAGTACGTGGCGCGCAAGGGCGAGATCAACGCATGGGACAATCCGGAATTCGTTGCCGCAGTGAAGGCCACCGGCCGCAGGCAGCTGATCATTGCCGGCACCATCACCAGCGTGTGCATGGCCTTCCCGTCCATTGCCGCCGTTGCCGATGGCTATCAGGTGTTCGCGGTCATCGATGCCTCGGGCACCTATTCGAAGATGGCCGAGGAGATCACCCTGGCCCGGGTGGTGCAGGCCGGCGTGGTGCCGATGGACACCGCCGCGGTGGCCTCGGAGATCCAGCGCAGCTGGAACCGCGACGATGCCCAGCAATGGGCCGAGGTCTACACGAAGATCTTCCCGAACTACCAGCTGCTGATCGAAAGCTACCTGAAGGCGCAGGACGTGCAGAAGAACCACGAGCCGCTGGATTCGCAGCGCAGCTGACCTACGCCCGGGGTGCCGGCCCGCTGTCGGCACGCCTCTCAACCGGAGACCCATCATGTCCAGTGAACCGATCCGCGACCCGGCCAGCGATCATCTGCTGACCCCGCAGAACTCCGCCTTCATCATCATCGACTACCAGCCGGTGCAGGTGAACTCCATTGCTTCGATGGACCGCCAGTTGCTGGTCAACAACATCGTCGGCACTGCCAAAGCCGCAGTGGCTTATGGCCTGCCGATCGTGCATTCGACGGTGAACGTCAAGACCGGCCTGAACAAGCCGCCGATTCCGCAGCTGCGCCAGGTGCTGGGTGACTATCCGACCTACGACCGCACCACCATCAATTCCTGGGAAGACGTCCAGTTCCGCAGGGCGGTGGAAGCCACCGGCCGCCGCAAGCTGATCATGACCGCGCTGTGGACCGAGGCCTGCCTGACCTTCCCGGCCTTGGATGCGTTGAAGGAAGGCTATGAGGTGTATGTGGTGGTCGACGCCGTCGGCGGCACCTCGCTGGCCGCGCACGATGCCGCGCTGCGCCGCATCGAACAGGCCGGCGGCCAGCTGATCAGCGTGCCGCAGCTGTTCTGCGAGCTGCAGCGCGACTGGGCCCGTTCGGAAACGGTGCCGGCCTTCATGAACCTCTTCATTGAAACCGGCGGTACGGCGGGCATCCAGTTCTCGTACGATCGTACCGAGTAACCGGGTGGCGGCGCCGGTCCTGGCTGGCGCCGCCTTTGGGGAGCCGTCGAGCACGGCTCGACGCTACAGTGGGTTTAATCGAGCGTGGCTCGACGCCATGGATAGATGGAGAATGTGATGGCCTACGCACGCATTGTTTCGACCGCCGACAATTACCTGCACCACATCAGCAATGGCAGCTTCGATGTGGATGCGGACGAGCCTGCCTCGTTGGGCGGCCAGGGCAAGGGCTTCGCGCCGTTCGACCTGTACCTGGCCTCGCTGGCGGCGTGCACCGCCATCACCCTGCGCATGTACGCGCAGCGCAAGGGCTGGGACCTGGGCGAGTTCCATGCCGAGCTGCGCTCGGAACGTGACGAGGACGGACGCCTCCACGTGCACCGCGTGCTGCATGCCAGTGCCGAGCTGAGCGATGCGCAGTGGCAGCGATTGCTGGAGGTGGTGGAAAAGACCCCGGTGACCCTGGTGATGCGCGAAGGTGCACGCATCACCAGTGAGCGTGGGGCGGCGGCGTAACAGAGGGCTCAGCGCCGTGAATGCAGCACCGTGCGCTGGCGCATCGCGTTGAATTCCTGCTCCACCTGCTGGATGTCTTCGGCCTGGAACCCGGCGGCATCCAGCAGCTGGTCGGCGGCAGCGGCCGCCAGCGGATCATCGTCACGCTGGCGCCAGCAGCGCGCCGGCAGGAAGTAGCCCACTTCGCTGCGCCCGCGCATGATCACCACCGGCCGGCCCGCGTACAGCAGGAACTCGGCCAGGTGCTGGCGCAGGCCCTCCACGGAAACATAGGCCGGTCCAACACCCAGCATCTGGCTGGACGGTTCGGGACTCTCGAACAGCTTGCGACGGCTCATCCACTCCTCCTTTTGAACAACGCGTGGTCTCCTTTCCCTAGACGGGCGCATCGCTGCGCCCCCGCCACGCACTACGTGATCCGCATCACGCCGTCACTCAGAAGCCGGTATTGAACTCCAGCTGGAACACGTCGATCGACAGCGGCGCACCGGACACTTCCTTGGCCGCCATCCACTTGCCGCTGATCCAGCTGCGCGCATCCAGCGCGTAGGCACCGCCCACGTAGTAGCCGCGGGCGTTGGTGCCGCCGAGGTGGAAGTTCGGATCGTTGTAGGCATCCGGCAGCGCATCGGCCTCGATGTGCTTGTAGCCCAGCAGCGCCTGCCACTGGCCCTTCTCCTTCAGCTCGGTGGCACCGAAGGTGGCCTGCAGCATCCATGCCGTGTCGCCGCTGCGGAAGGTGTCGATGCTGGCGGCACCACCGGCACCGTAGTTGTTGACGATGCCGTTGTTGGCGCGACTGAACATCGCCTGCTTGTCATAGGCCAGGTTGCGGATGTAGTCGCCTTCAAGGCGCAGGCCGACGTCCTGGGCCAGCTGCGTATCCCAGCGCAGGTTCAGCGTGGCCAGGCGGAATGCCGAGGCCAGACCGACATACTGCGGGGTGGGCGTATTGGCCGGATCCAGCGGATTGCGCGCGATGTCGCGGATCAGCATCAGGGTGTTGCCCTTCTGCATGAACGCCGGACGCGACCAGTCGGTGTCGCAGCCCACCGCGCCCGCATACAGCGCGCACGGCGAGGACAGGCGGCCGCTGATGTTCTTGAAGTCGTAGTAGCCCAGTGCCGCGCGCAGCGCGTTGTCGTCATTGAAGCGCCAGTTCACGCCCACCTGCGCCCCGGACAGCCACTTGTTCTCGTTCGGGGTCTTGACCCGGCTCTGGCTGGGCGCGCTGTCGGAGGTGTACTCCAGCGGTACCACCGCCAGATTACCGAACAGGCCGAGGTCACCGCCGCCGAAGTCGTACTGCAGGTTGGCGGCCAGGCCATCGAAGTTGAGGTCGTTGGAGAACAGCGTGTCGCTGGTCCAGAACGGATTGCCGAAGCGGCCGCCACGCACCGTCACCCAGTCGGCCGGGCTGTAGGCCAGCCATGCCTGGTCCAGCCATACATCCTTCTTGCTCAGGCCGCCACCCAGCTGCTCGGTGGTCGACACCGGGCCATTGCTGCTGCCGCTGGCCAGGCGCACACCGGCCGTGGTGTGCTGGCCGATGGTCGCCTCGATGCCCAGGCGGGCGCGGATGCGCCACAGGTTGCGGCGGTCCTGGCGGGTGTTCAGCAGTGGTGGCAGCTGCAGGTTGGTGTTGGTGTTGGTGTCGAAGCCGTTGCCGGAATTGATCGACGACCAGTTGCTCACGATATCGCTGTTGCGTTCGGAGAAGAAGCGCGATTCGCTGCGCACGCGCATGTCACCGGTGACCTTGATGCGCTTGGTCCACTCAGCCACTTCGTTCGGTGCCGCCCAGCCCTCGGACCTGGCCTGCGCCATCACGTCCTGGCGTACTTCGTCACGGATGCCGTCGCGCACGCTCTGCGGCACGTAGGGCACGCGCACGTCGCCGGCCTCCAGGGCGACACCGCCACTGGCGGCCGAGGTCGCGGTGGCTGCGCTGCGCTGGGCGGCCGCCGCTTCGGCCTCGGCCTGCACCAGCAATGCCTGGCCGTCTTCTGGTTTCAGTGCGCCGCTGGCGATCAGGCCCTTGATCAGCTTGACCATGGTGGTTTCAGCGGCCATCGCACCGGCCGGGGCGGCCAGGCTGAGCAGCACGGCGCAGCACAGCAGCGCCCGTCGGGCCGGCCGCGGGCGGCGGGAATCGGTTCGTGCGCGGACGTGGTCGTTCATCACGGTTCTCATCGAAAGAAGGGAAATCACGGAGGTCGGGAATCAGGCCCCGGGCCGGCGGCCCTGGATCAGGACGCGGGCAGGGAAATCAAGCGACGGTGGGGGTGCCTGGTCGACCTTGCCGATGCGACGCAGTGCATCGAGCACGGCCGCGTCGGCCTCCTCGTTGCCACTGCCACGCACCAGCTCGACCTTTTCCAGGCGGCCATCGCTGGCCAGCCACACATTCACCTGCAGCTGGAACGCCAGGCGCTTGACCTTGTCGTCGCGCGAGATTGCCTGCTGCATCAGGTAGCCGAGGTAGCGCCCATAGGTGGCATTGCCGGCACCGCCGCGACCGACGCCGGACGAACCGCCACCATTGCCGGACTGGATGCCGAAGTTGTCACCGCCGGCCTGCGCATCGGCGTTCATCGTCACCGGATCGGCATTGTCCGGAGTCGGTGCCGGCTCTTCAGCCGGCGTCGGCTGCTCCAGCGGCTCCGGTTCGGGCATCGTCTCCTCCGGCGGCGTTTCTGGCTCCGGCGGCTTTTCCGGCGGCGGCGGGGGTGGCGGAGGCGCTGGCGGCAGCGCCAACATCGGCGGCTGCACCACCGGCCGACGGGTGCTGGCGGTGTCCTTGAACAGCATCCACCACACGGCGATGCCGAGCACCAGCAACGCGGCCAGCACCAGCGCGACAGTCACCAGAAACTGGCGACCGCGCATGCCGGGCTCCGGCCGAGGGGGTTGATGGGCCGTCATGCCTCAGCCCTGCGCCTTGCCGGTGACCAGGCCCACCTGGGCCAGCTCCAGCCGCCGCAGCAGGTCCAGCACCTCGACCACGCGGGCGTACTGCACCTGTGCGTCACCGCGCACGATCACCGGGAAGTCCGGCGTGGTCGCGCGCTCGGTCCGCAACCGGTCTTCCAGCTCGGCCATCGTCACCGGGTAGGCATCCAGGAACACCTGGCCGCTGGGGTCGATGGTGATCGCCTTGGTCTTCGGCTTCTCCAGCGCAACGCTGTTGCTGGCCTTCGGCAGGTTGACCTCGATGCCGGGGATGGAAGCGTTGCTGGTCAGGATGAAGATCACCAGCACCACCAGCAGCACATCGACGAAGGGCGTCACGTTGATGCCCTTCTCGCGCTTCTTGATGCCGAACTTCGCCTTCTGGCCCATGGCGCGCCCCTCAGCCCTGGACCGCGGCCGGGCCGCGCCCGTCCTGCTCTTCGGCCAGGCGCGCGGCGAATTCGTCGATGAACACCGCCATGTCCGCACCGATCGCTTCGGCACGCGCGCCCAGGTAGTTGTAGCCGAACAGCGCCGGGATCGCGACGCCGAGGCCGGCGGCAGTACACAGCAGCGCCGCGGCCATGCCCGGTGCCACCGAGTTGATGTCCACCGCGCCGGCCATTGCCGCAACCACGAACACCAGCATGATGCCGATCACGGTGCCGAACAGGCCCACGTAGGGCGCGCCTTCGATGGTGGTCGACAGCCAGTTCATGCGCCGCGCCATCGCTTCCTGCTCGCGCACCATCACTGCATCCATCGAGGCGCGGATCGCCGCGATGGTGGCACCACTGAGGTAGCCGCTGTTGCCATCGCGCTGGTGGCGTTGCTGCATTTCATCGATGGCCACCTGGTAGATGCGCCACAACGAGCCATCGTGCATGGCGGTCGGCGCCTTGCCCTGGCGGTCCATGTCGGACAGGGTGCGCAGCGGTACGCCGGACAGCTTGCCGAAGCTCTGGGTGAACACCGCATTGGCCTTGCTGGTACGACCGAAGTGGCGGCTCTTGGCGATCATGATCGCCCACGACAGCAGCATCATCAGGCCAAGGATGGCGACCACCACCCAGGCATCGAACGGCATCGCCTTGAGAATGAAGGCGAAGTGGCTCTGCCCGGCGGACTGCTCGTCGGCGCCGTAGCTGACCAGGCGCGAGTCGGCGCCCTGAGCGGTGGCGTCGGCCAGCAGCAGCGCGGCCGGACGTGCCACCCGCGAAATGCGCAACTCGTCCAGGGCACCTTCGAAGTTGGCCAGCGGCTGCGCCGCGCCCGGCGCATCGGCGCCGACCACCGGCGCGGTGGCCAGCGCCGGCAGCGCACCGCTCAGCTGGGCAGCTACGCGCCCATTGAGGTACAGCTGCAACGCGCCCTTCTCTGCCGTCAGTGCAACATGCGCCCACTGCCCTTCCGGAATCGGTTGCGCCGGCGTGCTGCGCTGGCCATTGAGCTGCACGAACGGCACGCGGTTCTCGATGCCCAGCACCAGTTCGGAAGCACCATCACGGCGGGCGTAGATGGCTTGAGCCGCATTGTTGCTGCCCGGCTTGATCCAGGCCGAAACGGTGAGCGGCGCGCCCGCCTCCTGCGCCAGCGATGCGCTGGCCGGCAGCGGCAGCGAGCCGGCGCCCAGCTGCACGCCGCGGCCGATCACCGCGCCTTCCGACGGCGGCACCACCGCACCGGCATTGTTGCCATAGGCGGTGGTGTCGCGTGCCGGCGCATTGGCCTCGGCAAAGTGGTAGACCAGCGTGTAGTCCGGATCGAACACCTGCTGGCCGTTGCCGCTGGCCGGGGCATTTTCATTGCCGTAGTACATCCAGATGGTCTGCGGCGCGGCGGCACTGACCGCCGGCAGGTCCACCCAGACCAGGGCCAGGCCCAGCGTGGGATCGAACTGCTCGATCTGGTGGGCCAGCACGGTACGGCCATCACCCGAGACGAAGCGAAGGTCGTTGCCCGCATCCTGGGTGCCGTCGAAGCCGAAGTTGCCGGTATGCAGCCGCAGCAGCAGTGGCGTGCGGCCCGGGTCACCGGCCAGGCCCGCGCCCTGCGGGCCCGCGTCTACGGTGATCGGCTTGCGGTATTTCCATTCGGCCTGCCACCAATTGGCATCGGCCGCAGCCGCAGGCAACGCAACCAGCGCGGCCAGCAGCAGCAACACTCGGGAAAGCAAACGGTCCATGCGAAGGGTCTCCGGAGAACGCATGTTCAAGGGAAGGGTCAGTAGCTGGTGCTGATGTTGAAATGCAGGCGCGGGTCGTCCTTGCGCGTGACCGGGCCATCGGCATAAGGCCAGGCGTAGTCCAGGCGCAGTTGCAGGTGTTCACCCAGGCGCAGCTGCGCGCCCAGGCCGACCGAGGCCAGGTTGTACTTTTCACGCTGCTCGGGCAGCGGCCGGCGCAGGCGCAGGTAGGCCGCGTCGGCGAAGCTGTAGACACGCAGATCGGTGCCGCTCCACAGCGACCACGCCGGGGTGCGCCATTCCAGGCTGGCCAGGCCGCCGTAGTCGCCGATCGCCTCGGCCGACAGGTAGCCACGCACGGTGTACATGCCGCCAGCAGCGAACTGCTCGGCCGACACCAGTGGCGCATCGGTTACCTGCAGCGAGCCACGCGCATACCACTGCCAGTCATTGCTGAAGGTGTGGGTGTTGGCCACGTCGGCCTTGAAGGCCACGAAGCTCGGGTCAGCCCAGTAGCGCTTCTGCCCGAACGCGGTGGCGTCGCTGCCGTAACCGAACAGGCGGCGGGTACCGGCCACCAGCTGGGTGTTGATGCTCAGCTGATCCTGCTCGCCCTGGCGCACGCCGACGAAGGCCAGGGTGATCGGCGCATACTTCAACGGTGTCTTCAGGCTGTCCTTGCCCATCTGCGTGTCTTCCTCGGTGTCCTTGAAATCCACACCGAGACTGAGCTGGCGCCACCACTGGCTGCTGCCGGCAAGGCGGTAGTTGAGCTTGAGGCTGATCGAATGGCCGTTGCCGATCACGTTGGTGCCGGTGCCTGTACCGACCTGCCCGCCTGCATTCAACACGCGGCTGTCGGATCTGTAGCCGGAGGCTTCCAGGCTCCACGGCGTGCCTTCGAACGGCATCGTGTACGAGGCCGAGAACACCTTGGCCTGCTTTGTATCTTCCGGCGCCAGGTACACGCCGATGTTGGCGCTGTGCCCGCGCTTCCACAGGTTGTCGTAGGCCAGCGACGCACTCAGGCGCAGCTTCTCGGTGTCGGCACTGTGGTCGTTGTTGAGTGACGCGCTGGCACGCCACGGCGACTTCTCCTCGACCTGCAGGTCCACATCCATCGTGCCCGGCACCTGGCCTTCGCGCACCAGCGGCATCACCTGGCGACGCCCGCCTTCGTTCAGTGCGGTCAGTTCCTTCTGGGCCTGGTCGAAGTCCGGCACCTTGCCCTCGGCCAGTGCCGGTACGCGATCGCGTATGCGGTCGGGCGATTCGTGGCGGGTGCCGACCACGCGCAGCTGGCCGATCGGCGTCTGCTGCACCTTCAGCAGCACCACGCCGCCACTGACCTGCTGCTCGGGGAGTTCGACGTAGACCGACTGGTAGCCCGCCTGCTGGTACAGCGCGTGGACCGCATCGCGCGCCTTCTCGACATCGGCCAGGGTCCTGCCCGGGCCGAGGAACGGCTCTACCGCCCGTTCGATCTGACGCGGATCGAGCACGGTGTTGCCGCGCACGATGTATTCATTGATGTTCACGCTGGGCGCAGGCGCTGCCTCCTGCGCGAACAATGGCAGCGGCATCGCGGCCAGCGCCAGCACCAGCGGATGCAGGCGCAACGGAAAGCGGACGGCTCGGCACGGAACAGGAGTCATCGAAGGCATCGCGTCGTATCGGAGGGAGTGGCCAGGGAGCGGCGCGTGGGTCTACCAACAGGACGTGCACGTCGCGTCAAAACCGCCACCAGTTTTGTGACAGCACTGTCATCTTGTGACAGCGCCAGAGCACTCGCCGGCGTAGACTGCCCTCGCCACACGTCTTCATTGCAGAGCGTCGGTTGTTGCAGGAGATTCGAGATGAGTGAGCCATTGAAGGCGGGCCTTCGCCCTGCCCTCGCCCTTGCCTTGTTGCTGGCGTTGCCATCGGCCTGGGCCGGAGAGGCGAAGAAGCAGGACGGTGCTGCGCCGTGCATCGAAGTACAGGTCAACGGCGAGCGCATCCCCGCGTGGGAATGCCTGCAACGCAGGCTGGCGCCGGCGCCGAAATCGGCGAAGTCAGCGGCGCTGCCGGATGCCGAACGCCTGATGCGGCAGCCCGGCAACCAGCTGATGCAGTACAACCTGGAAGGCACGCGGCAACGCATGGGCGATGCCTTCGGGCGGTCCGTGGTACCGCAGCGTCCGGCGCGATGAACCCATGCATCTGCAGAGCCGAGCCCACGCCCGGCTGCGCCTGCACACCGTTCAACAGCCATGCAGAGGCAGCCGAGCGCGGGCTCGGCTCTACCGAGCGCCGCCCTGCGGAGCGGCCGGCACGATGCCATCGTTCGGCACCGGTGGCAGCGCGGGCACCGGCAGGCTGCGCGATTGCCCAGCCTGGTTCAGTTCCACCGCGTTGGCGCTGATGCTGGCCAGCACCGTACAGGGCCCCAGCCGCTGGCCGGGCGCGTAAGCCTCCGGCGGGCGTCCATCCACCGACAACAGGGCCAGGGGCGCGTGGTCACCCGCCATCACACCCAGCACGACCACCTCGGTCTGCACCGCACCGGGCGACAGCAGCCGCACCAGCGGCAGACTGGCCACCGCATCGAACAGCGGCCGGGCCGGCGCATCGGCATGCGCTTCGCTGGCCGCCGCCGCAGGCGCCACCGCAGACAGGGTGACGCTCCAATAGGCCACCACCGCCAGCAGCAGGGTGGCCGCCAGCAGGGTCAACATCCGATTGCGATCCCAGCGCCTGCCATCCATGTTCCGCACCATCGCCACGTTCGTGTCCGCCCACGCTAGCAGCCGCCGCTGACGCTTTTGTTTCATCATGCGGGCCTACGCTGGCAGGCATCGACCTGGACAGGAGGCAACGTCGATGCAGCACGTGCCGCGTGGTTTCACCCTGCTGGAACTGATGGTGGTGCTGGTGATCATCGGCATCTGCACGGCGGGCATCGGCCTGGGCCTGGGCGGCCTGCTCGACCCCGCGCGCCAGCTGCGGCAGGAGGCCGAACGACTGGCGCAGCGCCTGCAGGTGGCGCGCGACGAGGCCCGCATCGATGGCCGCCCCCTGCGCTGGCAGGCCGACGCCGCCGGCTACCGGTTCAGCAGGCGCGAAGGCACCCGCTGGGTGGACGTGCAACGCGACGACCTGCTGCGCCCACAGTCATGGCAACCGGCCGGCATCGTTGTGCAGCCGGCCACCCCGGTTGAACTGAGCCCGGAGTGGATCGGCGTGGCATGGGAACTGACGTTGTCGTTGCAGGGCCGCCAGCTGCGTCTTCGTGACGATGGCAGCGGACAGTTGCAGGTCGTGCAGTGAAGCGGAACATGCGCGGATTCACCTTGATCGAAGTGCTGATCGCACTGGCGATCGTTTCGATTGCGCTGGCTGCGGTCATGCGCTCGGTCGCGGTGGCCACCGACGATCAGTCACGCCTGCGCGACCGTCGCCTGGCGCTGTTGTGCGCGCAGGACCGCTGGCAGGAGCTGCGCCTGGCCGGGCAGCCGCCGCAGGATGCACGACTGCGCTGCGTGCAGGGGCGAAGCAGTTTCCTGGTGCTGCAGCATATCGGCACGGGGGGTGACGGACAGCCGCAACTGGAACTCAGCGTGGCTGCCGAAGATGCACCGCGGCAGTCGCTGGCGCGGATGCAGCTGCCGTGGACCGCGGCGCAATGAAGCGTACCGCCGCAGGCTTCACCCTTATCGAGGTGATGATCGCGATCACCATCATGGGCGTGCTGGCGCTGATCTGCTGGCGAGCGCTCGACAGCGTGGCCAGCAGCGACCAGCGCCTGCGCCGGGCCGATGCCGAGACCACGACGGCACTGCGCGTGCTGCAGCAGTTCCAGCGCGATATCGAGATGCGTGCCGACGATGCGCTGATGAACGGCGCGGTGCGCCCGGCGGATCAGCCTCAGCGCCTGCTACCCCCTTCACTGGTGAGCGAACGGCATCCGGATGGAAGCTTTGCGCTGGAGATCACCCGCAGCGTCGACAGTGATGGGCTGCGCTGGCAGCGGGTGCGCTGGTGGCGGCAAGGCAACACGCTATGGCGCGCCAGCGGTACGGCGACGGACCGCTATCCTCTGCCCGCGCCGGTTCCTTCGGAAGGCATTGCAGTGGCAAAGGATGTGCAGCGGTTCGAGGTGCGCGCCTGGCAGCCCGGGGCCGGCTGGGCGATGCTGCCGAGCGAGGGCGAGGTGCTGCCGGCCACCGGGCTGGAACTGCGGCTGGGCCTGCGTGACGGGCGTGGACCGTTGAGCTACCGGCGCGTGCTGGAGCTTTAGGATTCCTCCCAGGCAAAGCACCCACGCATGGCGTGGATCTACTGCCGAGCGGCTTCTACTGCCCGGCCTGCCCTGGTGGGTGCCGACCGTTGGTCGGCACTGAGGCTGGTCCGGGCATCCGCGCATGCCGTGGACCTACTGCCGAGCCTGCCGCCGGGCGCGCTCCTGCGCCCGGCGGCGCCGTGTCGGTGGTCCTCACCGCTGATGGCCGCTCCCTGCCGTCCGTGCCATCCTGGCTGGGGCCGCTGCCGTTCCGTGGCGGCTGGCCCGGTCGCATCCACGCATGGCGTGGATCTACTGCCGACCTTGGTGGGCAGCAACGTGTGCCGACCAAGGACGGCACCTATCGGCGCTGCGTGCCCTCGTCGCGCCTTGCCTGCGGGAACTGGAAGGCACTGTTGGCGTCATAACCGCTGTTGGCAGTGTTGCCACGCGCCGGCGGATTGATGGCGCTGGTACCACTGCCGAAGCCCAGAATCTGCACGCTGATCACCGACGGCTGGTTGCGCCGTGCCTCGTCCTGGCTCTTGCGCATCACATCCTGTGCCGCCTGGCTGGCGCTGTTGGCTGCCGCACTGGCCGAGGCCAGCGCATTGACGTTCACCGATGCCAGCACCGGCAGGCCCTTGCTCTCGCCCTGCACCTGGATGTTGGCCGCGTTGAGCACCTGCAGCGCCGCCAGGTTGATGTTGCCCGAGACGCGGATACCGGCCTCGCCCGCATCGATGGTGCCCAGCGGTGCGATCAGGTCGACGTCGCCCGGCGGTACTTCGGCAATGGGGTTCAACGTCGCGATGCCGGCACCGCTGGCCGGGGCCTGCGGCGACAGGATCACATTGCCCCAGCCGTCATAGACGCGGCGCGGTGGCGTGTACAGCAACGTCGTCCGCGAACCACGACCGGCGTTGATGTCACCCTGCTCCGACCACGCCAGGATGTCGCCACCGAAGGTGGTCATCACCCGCGACAGGCCGAGCAGCACGCTGTCCTGGCTGAACAGCCGGATATCACCTTGCCCCTGGGTGACAAGGCCGGCGCTGGCAGGTGGCACCACGCCCTGCACACCGATCACGATCTGCCCACCCGGTGCCATCAGTTCGATGTTGCCGCCCGCCTCGGTACGCACGCCGGAGCCACCGTACATCACGATATCGCCGGTACGGTCGATCGTCGCACCGGCCGCATTCCTGTCCGGCATCAGCGTGGCGATGGCTTCGCGCCCGCGCAGGTAGGAGCCGAAGCGGGGCCCTTCTGCATCGGTATACTCGCGTCCACCTTCGCGCAGCTCGGCGTAATAGACCTGGCGCAGGAAGATGCGCTGCTGTTCCTGCGGCAGCGCATCGAACGCGGCCAGCGCCCCGTCGCCCTCGGCCGCCACGCCGAAGCGTCGCTGCAGCCACTGCTTCAGTTCCTGGTCGTACACCTTGGCTGCCTTGCCCGGCTGCGAAGCAAGCGATTGCGCGGGATCGGCAAGGTTGGCAGGGTCCAGATAGCGTGCACGCAGGGCCGCGAAATCGATCTGCTGGTTGCCGGCCGTCAGCGCGATGCTGGCGCCGGGACGGGTGTCGCCCTGCACGATGCCACCGAGGCTGGCGATGCTGCCCGCATCCTCCTGGCGCAGCTGGCGGCCGGCACTGATCTCGACGTTGCCGGGGCCGGCAATGGTCGCATTCAGATGCACGATGTCGCGGCCCGCCGTCGCCACCGTGATGTCGCTGGGTGCGGTGTTCAACGCGGTCATCGACACCCCGAGGATGTCCCGGCCTGCCCGCAGTTGCACGGCGCCGGCGGCCTCGAACCAGTTCAGCTGCGTGCGCTGCCCCGCGTTGACATTCAGCGTGCGCTGGGCGCCGGTGGCCAGACCCATGATGTCGCCCTGCACCGCGTAGAAGCGGCTCGGCGCCAGTGCCGCAGACACAGTGGACAGCGGCGTATTCGGACCGAATGCGAACAGTGGAAGCGACCCCGCCGGCGATGCCGTGTTGCCGTCGACGGACAGGTTGTGCCGCGAGCGGGTCACATTGCCTGCGGAATCCCCCTGCTCGGCCATGAATGCCGGGTCGAACGGTCCCGGCAGGCGCGCGTCACTGGCCGAGCGCGCGATCTGGGTCGCGCCAGGCTGGGCGAAGATGCCTCCGCCGGCCAGGACGTCCAGCCGTCCTGTCGCCGAGGGTGCCAGCAGAATCACATCCTGCGTCCCCGTCGTGGTGCTGATCCGGTCCAGCTTGATGTCACCCTGCGCAGCAATCGCGCTGAAGCGCGAAGGATAGAGCCAGTAATTCAGCAGATCATCGCCGCCACGCACAACAAGCTGGACCTGCTCCCGCCACAGATTGCTGCCCGTCACGTTTTCCGGCCCGGCGAGGCCTGGCGCGAGGTCACCACCGGCACTGAACAGATCCACGGCCGTGTTGGCGGTCCACAGGGAGAACCACGTACTGCCTGCAGCGCGCGCGCCGTCATCCTGCAGCACCGCGCTGTAGTTGGCCAGCGGAACCCGGCCGGCATCGGCGACGCCGCCGAGCACCACATCGCCCCGCGCCTGCAGCTGCGCGGCGGCGTCGCCCAGCACCAGCACCGGCCCGCCCATCGCGCGGGCGGCGTCAGGCGCAAACAGGTCTGCCGCCCGCTGCTTACCCAGCGTCGCGTAGCTTTCCAGGGTGACGCCCATTGCACCGATGCGCCCCGCATCGAGCTGCAGGCTCCCACGCAGGTTGCTGAAGGTACCGTTGAGGTCGAGATTCTGTCCCGCCCTGGAGGGGTTGAGGCTGGAGATCGTCGCCTGCAGGTTCGGATTCAGCGCGCCACCGATACGCAGCTGCAGGTCGCCGCCGCCGGTCAGGTGCAGCTGGCCATCGCTGACCCGGCCGGTCGATCCCACCGCAGCAATGATCGCACCCGAGCGCGGTGCGATCGTCGAGACCAACGCGTCACCTATCGCATCGCGCACGCCGGCGTCACGCCCGGCCTCCAGCGTCAGGTTGCCCCCGCCCAATGTGCCGAAGCCGGTGAAACCAACCATCCGTGGAGAGGCGCCAGCGGCAGCGGACACGTTGGTGTAGGCGCCAAAGTTCACCCACCAGCTGGTCGGCACCGGCTCCACCCCAGTGGTGCCGCCGGTACCCTGCCGCCACAGCCAGTTGCCGACCGCGGCACTGGAGTACAGCGCCCAGTCGCGATCGCTGCTGCCCGACTCTGCGCGCGCGGTCCAGGCGTCGCCGACGATATCGCGCCCGGCTTCGACGCGCAGGTTGCCACCATGATCCGGATACCAGGCCTGGTAGCCTGCCATCGCGGCGTCATAGCTGCCCGGCACCAGGTTCGGTCCCAGCACTGCGGTGTTCCAAGGGGCCGCTGCACGGGGCGAATTGAAGGCAGCGTCGCGGCCCCCACCCAGCGCGGCGGGAGTGCCGGCGGTGTAGACGCCAAAGCCTGACTTCATCACGACGTCACCGGCCGCGAGCAGTTCCATGTCGCCCCTGCCGGTGCGCAGTACGCTCCACGCCGGCGTGCCTGCGCGCTTGCCGTAAGTGGTCACTTCGGTCTGCGTGCCGCCGCCGGCGCAGTAGGTGGGCGCGGTGCTGCAGAACTCGTCTTCGGTCATGCCAAACATCGCGGCGAAGTCCTTCGCAGGAGTGCCTGCGTAGGACTCGTCGCCCCAGTAATCCAGCGAGCCCTGCGCGGCCACCTGGCGGGGTGCCGGGCCGCAGTAGTCGGCCGACATCGCGCAGAACTCGTCTTCGGTGAAGCCGAACATGTCGGCCAGCTCCGCGATCGGACGGCCTGCATAGGAGGTGTCGCCGATCCAGTCCAACGATGCCTGCTCGGTCAACGCGCGATCCCCCACCCAGATGATTTCCGTCTTGACCGTGCCGATCGAGCCCTGGTGGGCATCGGCCAGCACGACGCTGCCTTCGCTGCCCCAGCGCCGGCTGCGTGGGTCGGCTGCCCCGGCATCGGCACCGGCAACAACGGTCAGGTCCCAGGAGGTGGTGCCCTCGGCCAGCATCGGCGCCAGCGCCCAGTTGCGCCCCTGGTTGCCGCCGGCATCGGCCGGCCTCAGATTCACCGGCGCGTCGCCGGGCAGCTCCACCTTGGTCAACGACGGGATGTACGCGCCCACCTTGAGCGCGACTTCGCGTGCCAGGCGCAGCGCAACCGGCAGCACCGCGCCGGCGGGCCACTCCTGTGCCGCCATCTGTACCGCACTGCGCAGGCGGAAGCCGGCTCCCAGCCGCGCACCGGCCGCCAGCATCAGCGGCTCCTGCAGCACGGTGCCTGCGGCCAGCGTCTGCCCGGAGTCGGTGGTCACCGCCGCACCCAGCACCGTGCCTGCAGGCAGCCGCAGGTTCTGCGAGATCACCATCGGCGCGGGCAGCACGGTACCGACCGGAAGCGTTACCGATTCGACCGGCACGTCATAGTTCAGGCGGGTGCCGGCCTGGAACTCGGTGCCGGGCTGCAGCTTCACTCCGTCCACCGGCACCACCAGCCCACCGCCAAAGGGGGTGTGCCCCGCGCTGCCATTGCGGCCCTCGTACAGCTGCCAGCCGCCCTCATCCGGCGTGGACGGCGGCGCTGCGAACCCATCGTTGATGCTGCCGTAGACGTTGATGTTGCCTTCGGCGCGCAGCACCAGCGAGGCCGATTCGCCGAAGCCACGCCGCGATGGATCGGCGCGGTTGGCATCGGGGCCGTAACGGTAGCCGGACAGATCGATGTCGCCGGCGATGGTCAGGTCGCCGTCCGGGTTGGCGTCGCTGCGCCGCGCCAGCACCTGCACGCCGGGACGAAGGCGGACAGCGCCCAGCGCCCGCGTGCGCTGCTGCAGATCCGCGTTGCCCAGCGCACCATCGATCCAGGCCACGCTGTGCGGATCGACCACCCGGTCCAGCCACTGCTGGGTGACCAGCTGCGCGCGGTTGCCGCGCACGTCAGCGGTGGTTGCCAGGGGCGCATCGTCGTAGCGGCGAACACCATTGAGCTGGATGTCGGCCGCGCCATCGATGCGCAGGCCGGTGGCCGCGGCAATCGCCGCGTCGTTGCTGCCCAGCCGCGGCACATCGATCTTCAGCGTGCCGCGCGGGGTGCCATCGTTCTGGCCAGGACGTCCACCAACGGCAACGTCGCTGCCCGCACGCAGGTCCAGCTGCGCCGCGCTGCCCAGGCCGACGGCACCTTCGACGCTGCCCAGCGTGATGATGGCCCGGTTGGGACTGTCGATGATCTTGCCATGGCTGTCCACGCGCAGGCCGGTACCGTGCGCGTCCAAAGTGCCGTCCACCTGCAACTGATCGCGGGCGTACAGGCGGATGCTGCCGACCTGCTCGCCGCTGGCATCGATGCGGCCGGCCACGGTCAGGCTGCCCGCATCGACGCTGATATCGACCCGGCGCGCCTTCACTTCGTCGCCGATCCGCAGATCGCCCTCACCGATCTGGAAGCTGCGACCGCCGACGACGCCGCCGGCGGTCAATCGCTGGTTGAGGCCGGCGAAGTCCTGCAGCTGGCGTGCCCGCACCACCAGTTCGCCACCGTCGTAGGGCACCAGCGTGCCACCGGCATCGTAGCGACCAGTGGCGGCACCCTGCAGAACACCGGCCAGATCGGCTCGGCCGGCCATTGCGGTGACCGTCAGGCGTCCGCCGCGGTTGTTGCGTGCGGAAACATCGATGCGGGAGGCCGCATCGGCGCGGATGTCACCCGTGTCGCTGGACAGCAGGACATCGCCGCCCCAGCTGAACTTGTCCACGTCGTACAGCGAGACCTTGCGTCCGGCCAGATCCAACTCGGCCCGGCTGCCAAGCGTGATGCCCTGGCGTGCGTTCGCCGACAGCCGTCCGGACGCCAGCGCGACCGTGCTGTCCAGCGCGATCCGGTTGGCGTCGATGCTCAACTCACTGCCCAGTGCATCGCCACCCGTCTTGCCGGCGCCCCCCTGCAGGCGGAAGTCGCCGCCGGTGCGCACGCGCAGCTGCGCGGCGGGATCGGCGGCCAACAGCGGTGTATCGATACCCAGGTTGCCTCCGCTGTACTGCCACCCCTTGTCGGCCAGATAGTCGCCACGCTGCTGGAATACGTCCAGCGTGCCCTGCGCGGAGAAAGACAGCTGCTCCGAAGCCCTCAGGTTCAGCGCACTGAAGCCGAGCACCTGCCGGTTCGCAGGTACTTCAGAGCTGGGACGGCTGAATGGCGCCCGCCCCAGCTGCAGCTGCCGGGTGACGATGTCCAGTTGCCCGGCCCCGAGCCGGTCCACCATCGGATCGGCCGGCGGCACCGTCGCGTCGCTGCCGGGCACCTGGCCCGCCGCCAATGAGCCGTCCCAGACCAGCGTGTCCACCAGGATGCGCGCGCGGTCGGTCGCCGCACCGTAGCCGCGGATGGCCTGCGCACCGAGCACAAGCGTCTGCAGGCCACTGCGGCCGGTGGCACTGTCGCGCGCATCCAGGTAGACGCTGCCGAACACGTTGACAGACTCCCGCGCGACCAGGCTCAACGTGTCCAGCGCCGGCGCGCCGGTCGCATCATTGCCGCGCAGCAGTTGTTGCAGCACGGACTGGTTCATGGTCATGCCACTGGGCAGCGCCCCGGCCGCAGCGGCCTGGGCGATCGCTTCGGCACTGCCGAGGTTCAGCGCCGCCATGCTCAGGCCGAGCTGGCGGGTGCCATAGCTGGCCGAGTCGCGCATCTGCAGCGCGCCATCGGTCGCTACCGCGATGCTGCCATCGGAAACCAGCCGCGTCTGGCCGTCGCACGCCGCCTGGCATCCGCCGATGTCGATCGCCACCGGACCGGCCTCCACCCCGGTGGTGCCTGTGATCAGGTTCAGGCGCTGGTTGGACACCGCCAGCAGGCCGCCGGAGACCTGGTAAGGCAGGGTCGCGCTGGCATTCGCGTTGGCGGATGCGAACGGCAGTGTATCGAGGGTCGCACCGGCCTCGACCAGCACGCCGCTGCCACCGGAGGCCGCTGCCACCAGCACTTCCGGTGCGTTCAAGGTGACGCCGGAACGGATCGCCACGCTGCGCGCCTGGCCGGTCACCGCCACCTGCGAGGCCTCCTGGTTGAACTGCCCGCCGATCATCATTCGCGCCGGCAGGAAGGCATTGAGCGCGTCGTCGCTGAAGGTGGCGCCGCGATCACGCGCCTGCGATGGCGCGCTGCCATCGACGATCTCCAGCGAACCGACCGCCGGGCTCGCCAACGTGGCTGCCAGCGTGCCACCACGCCCCTTGTCGGTGGCGGCCGCGAACCGCGCGGTGCCGGCGAAGCGGATGGCAGGCGTTGCTGCACGACCTGCACCTTCGCCCAGCGCAAGGGTCAACCCGAGCGCATCGATGGTCTGCCAGCCACGCGACTCGCCGCGGCGGTCAGCTACCGATTGCGCGAAGCTGTTGTAGGAGGTTTCGTTGTAGCCCGAGTGCCGGCGTACCACGGCCGCGGGAGTCAGCAGGATGTCGGTGAGCAACGGCGAGATTGCCGCGCCCAGCGCCGTGCGCTGCTGCCCGGACACACGCCAGGTGCCGGTGCCGGTCGCAATCGGTTGCACGATGCCGGAGGTGCCGGTGGCGCCCAGCTCCACCCGGAATGCGCCGGGCTGCAGCGCATAGCTTGCCGGCATCAGCGTGTAGGTGCCGGCCGCCAGGCCGGGCACGCCAGCCGGCACGGTGATCTGCTGGCCCACCGCCGGAGCTGCGAACCCTTCTTCGCCACTGGGGGCGAACGCCCCGGCGCGTCCCGGTACGATCGCGTACACCGGGTTGCCCGACGCACTGAACCCGTAGCGCGGGTTGGCGTCGGCCAACGCCGTACGCAGGACGTCGACAGAGCCACCGCGTCCTGACACGAAGGCGGCGCCGGTCAGCTCACCACCGCCGGACATGTCCAGCAGGGCCCCCGGCGCCACATCGATCTCGTTGGCCTTCAGTGTCACCCCCATCGAGGAGATGCCGGCCGGCGTCAGCGAACCCAGGCTGCGCGTACCGACCCGCCAGTCAACACCATCGACGGTGCCACCATAGGGCAGCGACAAGCCGGCGCCACTGGTCGAGGTTACACTGCCTGGCAGCAGTTCCACCCGGCTGCCGACGGTTCCGTTCTGGATCAGGCCACCCAGCTGCAGCGTGCCCATCGGCGCCTGTACGTTGCCGCCCTGCCGCACCGTGGCGGCCACCAGGCGAAGCGTACCCAGCGCCGATTCCGGCGCCGGCTTCGTGGCCGCACCGGTGCCGTGGATGCGCAGCACGGCATCCGGATCGGACCAGTAATCAGCGGTCTGCACGGTCTGCGCCGACGCGCCGGCCACCAGCGTGCCGACCGCGCCTGTGGTGGGATACAGGCGCGCAGCGGTCACGTCCATCGAACCAGCCGTCATCAACGCGCTGGTGTTGCCACTGCTGGCAATGCCGTTGGTCAGGCGCACGTCACTGCGGCTTTCCAGCGCCACATGCTTGAAACCCGGCAGCCAGGTGACGTCGCGGATGTCGATCAGCCCGGCCTGCACCGCCAGCGCGTGATCTTCCGGCCCGGACGAAGCGACCGCGGCGGTGCCCTGCAGGTTCTCGCCCGGCATCTGGCGCCAGCGTGCCTGCGCCAGGCGAACGTAGGGCGCACTCAGTCGCAGCCCCGACGATGGCCCGGCATCCATGGCCATGCCCAGGCTCGAAGTACCCTGGCCGTGGATGCGCAGGCTCTGGGCCAGGCGCAGGTCGACGTCGCCGACCGCGCGGATGTCACCGAACACGGACAGATTGTCGAAACCGCCAGCCTGCAGCTGCTCGACCGACAACGCGGCGTGGCCATACTCCAATGTGGCCGGCAGTGGCTGCCCCGGTGCGCTGTGCTGGCTGAGGGTGATCGCACGTGACCGCAGTACCTCCCCGCTGGCGCCACGTGCATGGATGCTGCCGCCAAAGGCCAACCCCAGGGTGCCGCCGCGTGCGCCGGCACCACCGGCGGCCGCGTCCATCCCGCCGTCCAGGTACAGCGCATTGGCCGAGCGCAGCACGATCTGCCCGCCATCGCTGTCCACGCGCACGCGGCCCTGGCCGTCGACGTCCAGCTCGGCCGACGCACCCCGCGCCTGCAGGCGCGCACCGCGTTCGACCACCACGAAGGCTTCCGGTGGTCGGTTGTCGACGAACGCGGTGGTCTCCCAGTCCAGCGCCCCGCCAATCTCGATGCGTCCACCCGCGCGCACCTGCCCGCGCAGACGGCCGCTGGAATCGGGCAGCGAAATCGCGTCTGCATCGGCATCCAGCAGCGCGCCTTCGGCGAAACGCCAGGTGCGTTCGGTGCGCTGCCCGGCGTACAGCGCGTTCTCCGGGCGCACATCGTCGATCAGGATGCGTCCGCCCTTCGCGCGCAGCGTGCCTTCAACATCGATGTTGCCCGCACCAAGCAGCGAGATCGTCTGGCCTGGATCGACCGCCACCAGTGCATCCTTGCCGACCCGCAGGTCACCGCCCACGCTGTTGCGCTCCGAACGCAGGCTGATGCTCGCACCCGCGCGCTGGCTGACGCGCCCGCTCGACGGATCGGCGCTGTACAGCGGTTCGTCCCACGCCGCCAGTGCGGACGCCCGGTCGGTCGCCATCGGCGCGTCCTGGGTCAGGCGCAGGCCTGGCAGGGCAGCGACCAGCCGCGCGCCATCGGCCACCTCCACGCCGTGGTGGCCATTGATGTCGTACTGCGCGAAGCCACTGCCGAACAGGCCGGGGTCCAGTCGCAGCGACGCGCCCGCCAGGTCCGCATCGCCCACCCGCACCTGGCCACCGGTCCCCAGCGAGAAAGAACCACCGCCCTGTCCTCGACCACTGAACCGGCTTCCCTCACCCAGTTGCACACGGCCACTGCCGTCGGTCGTCACCGTACTGCTGTTCGCCTGCAGGCTGACGCTGCCGCCTTTGCCGATATGGGCCTTGCCGCGCAGGTCCAGCGCAGCACCGGCCTCGACGTCAACCGTTGCCTTGGCGCCCACGGCCACGTCATGACTGTTGCCCAGGCTCAGGCGGCCGCCATCCGTCCAGGCACCGCTCGCGTCGCGCGGCATCGCCAGTGAGGCGTTGCTCCATTCGCCGGAGAGGTCGATCCGCGTGCCGTCGGCAATGACGGTGCGGGCGCGGCCATCGTGCAGCAGCGCCGTCGGCCGGCCCTGGACATCCAGCAGGTTGCCCGCCGACAACTGGCCGCCGGCAATGCCGATGTCGCCTGCCAGCTCCACCTCGCTGCCGGTCAGGTTGAGCTGCCCGCCGGCCTGAAGCCGAAGGCTGCCGTCGATGCGGATGCGATCGGCGGTCGCCAGGTCGATCCGCCCCCACTGCTGGGCACTCAGCTCTGCAATATCCAGCCACACCGTGTCACGCCGCTCCTCGTTGACCGGAGCCGCCAGCGACCACGCCGTCTTCGTCGGAGCCTTGTCACCCAGGCGCACATCCGAGCCGAACACACCACTGCGGCCCTGGCCGTCGTAGCGCCCCAGGTACAACTGCGCATTGCGCGCGACCGCCGTCTGCGCCTGTGCATAGCCATCCCGCGCGGCATCCGGCCTGCGGTTCTGCTGCGCGCCCTGGAAGGTTGCAGTCTCAACCTTTCCATCCAGCACCGCGGTCGGTGCGGAGACGATCAGCCGTCCTGCATCGCGGCCGACCGTGTACCCGTTATCGACCCGCTGCGCCGCGAATACGATCGGATCACGGAAGGTCTCGGTGATGCCCCAGCGTTCCTGCTTCACTTCATGGCCGCTGTACAGGCCATCGAACAGCATCTCCGCTGGCGCCTCATCAAGACGGTAGACCTGGCCATCAACGCCGCGCACCCAGCTCTGCCGGACCACGCCGCTCTGCACATCCAGGCTGCCGCCGGCAAGGTTGATGCGTGAGCCACCCTGCGTGATCACTTCCCTGCCGCCCAGCAGGACGGTGCCTCCCTGCGCAGCCCATTCGCCGATCGAGTGCCCCTGGTTGTCGAGGTAGCCCCCCACTTCCAGCAGGCCGCCTGCGGCGTACCAGCGCTCACCCTCGTAGCCCCCGGTACCGGCCGGAACGTGGACCAGCCTGCGGCGGTCGACCCAGACTTCGCTGCTGGTCAGCTTGCCGCTGTCGCGGTTGTCCAGGGCATCGCGCAGTTCGTTGCCCTGCACCTTGACCTGGACATTGTTGCTCTCCATCGACACCTGCACGCCCACTGCGCCGGACACGTCCACGCGCGCGGCATCGTCCACGTAGCTACGGGCCGCCGCATCGGCGATGATCTGGCCGCCCGTGGCAACCGTCAGCGAATCCGCGCTGAAATGGATGTTGCCACCCGAGACGATCTCCACCCGCGACTGGTCCCGGCGATCATTGTGCTGGGACAGATTGTCGAAGGTTGCCGAACGCGCGCCAGCGCGGATCGCGTCCTGCTCGGCCGATTCCTTGATTAGGGCGTCGCGCTGCGTATCCAGCACCGTGGTCTTGCCATCGTCCTCGATCAGCACCGCCGTGGTGGCTCCGTCAGCAAGCGTGACGCTGCTGCCTGCATCACTGGCCGAGGCCAGAAGATGCACGGTGCCGCGCTGTGCAAGCGTGGTGCTGGCCACGGCCACACCGGCCTGCTCGACGCTGCGTCCGGCCAGGGTCACGTCACCCTCGAGTGCGCGCAGCAGGCCGGTATTGCGCACGCTGCCAGCCGTGCTGCCAGCAATGAAGCGCGGCGCGATTTCATTGCCGCGGGTGGTGGAACTGGTGTTGGCGGCCGTACCCACGCCGCGCCGGATCACGAAACTGTCACCTGCTGCGAGCTGCACCTGGCCCTTGCGCGCTTCGATCTGGCCAGCATTGTCCACGCTGTGCCCGGCCAGCAGCACGTAGCCACCGCCGCGCGTCGCACTGGTCGGCTCATGGGTCGCGATGCGCGCGCCCCGCTCCACCATCACCTTGCCGAATGCATCGCTGAGCGCGCTGCTGCTGGCGTCGGGGCTGTACAGGCCGTTGTCGCGGAACTGCGCATCGCTGATCCGTGCTGCAGCCGCCAGCAGATTGCGTACATTGACCTGGCTGTTGTTGCCGAACACCACGCCGTTGCGGTTGGCCACGAACACCGTGCCACTGGCCTTCAGCTGGCCCAGGATGTGGCTGGGCCGCGCCTGCGGATCGTTGACGCGGTTCAGTACGGCCCAGTCAGGGTTCTGCAGGAAATTCAGCGTGGTGTTGCCGCCGATGTTGAAAGTCTCCCAGTTCAGGATCGCCTTGTCCGCGGTCTGCTCGACCGTGACCTGCACCCTCCCGTCGCTGCCCTGCGACTGGATCGCGTCGCGCGCATTGAGCCAGCCACGGGTCAGCGGGTTCTGGTCGACGCTCAGGCCGTCCTTGCCGAGGCCATCGGCAACGATGAAGCCAGCCTCGCGGTGCGCCTGCCGGGCTTGTTCCTGCAGGCGCTGCTGCAGGGCAATCGCCTGTGCCGCAGTGCCAAGATTGTCGATCGACTGCTGCAGCTTCTGCCGTGCCGCATCCTGCTGCTGGGCCGGCAACTGGAACTGGATCGGCACGCCGTTGGGCATCCGGCCACTCTGTGCCGCGCTGCCCTGGGCCGCGCCCCGTTCGGCGAACCAGCCCGGAGTGAACGCCTGCTGCGCCTGGCTGGCCGGGGCTACCATGCTCCCCAGTGCGACCGCGATGGCCCACGCCATCGGATGATTGCGGCGCATCGACGCGGCCGGATGAACAGCGGACGGGAGCGGGTGCGACATCGGAACCTCATCAACCTGGTGGGCCGCAGCTGCGGCGACGATCGGGGAGGCACACGCAACGCATGCCCTGCCACTGATAGACGGTTCACGCGAGACGAAGCCGACAGCCAAACGCTGCAACGGCGGCACCGTCGCGGAAATGGCGACGCCGGCCCAGAGGCCGGCGTCGGGTCAAGCAGGATTCAACCCGTGCTGCGGATTACAGCGGACGGCCGATGCCGGCGCAGGTGCTGGGGTTGTTCAGGCCGGCAGTGCTGCTGGCCAGCACGAAGCGGTTGCGGATCGCATCGCGCCAAACCTTGGTCAGCGGGATGAAGCCGTGGTCGGTGATCGACTTCTCATACGCGACGGTGTAGGTCGCCGGATAGTGGCGGGCCAGGAAGCCGCGCAGGCTGGTGGCGACGCTCGAATCCTTGTAGCACTGGCCGATCACCAGGTTGGTGTAGCCGGCGATCGGATAGCCGGCCGACGGGTTGCCGAATACCGGCACCCAGTTGGCGGGGTTCTCTGCATCCGTGCCGGTCGGCGGAGCGACGGTGTCCAGGGTGGCCTGCACGCTCACCTGGTCCGGCGAGAAGCCCTTGACCTTGGCGACCTTGGTCGCATCGGTCAGGTTCGGAATCACGTCCGGGCCAACGTAGCCGATACGGCCTTCAGCCGCGTAGACAGCGTTGTACAGCGAGGTGCCGCCGGTGGCCGGGGCGGCCACCAGGAACGCCGGCAGGTTGCCGTTGGCATCGCGCTTGTACAGGTCGGCGAAGGTCGACTTGATGGCGAACTTGCCGCCCACCAGCTTCGAGGTTTCAGCGTTCTCAGCGGCACAGGCCGCGGTCAGGAAGCGGCTGAACATTTCGCTGGTGCCGCTGCTTTCCGTGCGGTACACCACCTGGATCGGGCCGCTGCGGTTGGCATCGATGGTCGACCAGTCGCTGATCGCACCCGAGAACACGCCGCAGATCTGCGCCACGCTCAGGTTCACCGCCGAACCGGCCTTGTTGAACGGGATGGTGACCGAGGTGGCCACCGACGGCACCTGGATCAGCGCGCCGTAGCGGTTGGCATTGGTCGGCTGGTTGAAGTTGGTGGTGTAGGTGTTCAGCTCGGTGCCGCTCAGTACCGAATCGCTGCCGGCGAAGTGCACGGTGCCGGTGGTCGAGAACAGCAGCGAGTTGTTTTCCAGGAAGGCCTTCTTGCCGGTGCCCGAACCGGTCACGGCGTAGCTGAAGTTCGCCGGCAGGATGCTGTCGGACGAACCCTTGTAGAGGTCGGCCGGCAACGAGGCACCGCCGCCGGTCACGGTCTGCGCCGAGGCGGCGCCCACGGTAGCGAGCAGCGCGGTGGCAACCAGCGCGGCCAGGGTCTTGTACTTGTTCATGATCTTCTCCTGAAGGGTTTACTGCGAAGGGAAACACCAAGGGAGGAACGGTCACTACACGCCTGCTGCCGCCGAGGGCCTCCCAGCCCACTCTGCGGCGACGTGTCCATGCTGGTCCGCGCCGATGACAGGCCGCTTAAGAAACCTGTGGAAGATCGGAAAAAGGTGTGGAGGATTGTGTGGAGAATCGAAGACGGCGACCGGGTAGAGTCGACTGTTCGTCGCCTGGTGCACGGAGCGCTGGTCCTGTCGAAGTGTGCTTGGAAGCAGTCGACTCCACCCGTGATGCGCGTTGCGCATCACTGCACCAGCTGGTTCATTTCCATGATCGGCATCAGCACTGCCAGCACGATCGTCAACACCACGCCGCCCATCACCAGGATCATGGTCGGTTCCAGCAGTGCGGTCAGCGCCATCGCGCGGCGCTCGATCTCGCGCGAGATCGTCTGCGCGGCGCGTTCGAGCAGTGGCGCCAGCGAACCGGTCTTCTCGCCGCTGGCCACCAGATGCACCAGGATCGGCGGATAGACCTTCTGTACCTTCAACGCAGCACCCAGTGCCGCACCTTCGCGTACGCGAGCAGCCACATCATCGGCACAGCGCGCCAGCAACGCATTGCCAAGCGTCTGCCGCGCCGCTTCGAGCGCACGCAGCAGCGGCACACCGGCGTCCAGCAGGATCGCCAGCGTCGAGGCAAAGCGCGCACTGTTCACACCCAGCACGAAGCGCCCGACCATCGGCACCCGCAGCAGCATCGCGTCCCAGCGCAGGCGCAGTTCCGGCCGCCGCAATGCCAGCCGCCAGGCCACCACCAGCGCAGCCATGCCCAGCCCTGCCCACGCACCCCAGCTGCGCACGAACGCGCTGGCGGCCAGCATCACCTGGGTCAGCATCGGCAGCGTCTGCCGTGCCTGAACGAACGCGGTCACCACCTGCGGCACCACATAGCTGAGCAGGAAGATCACGATCGCCACCGACACCAGGCTGATCGCCGCCGGATAGATGAAGGCGGTCAGTACCTTGGCCTGCAGCGCATTGCGTTCTTCGATGTAGTCGGCCAGGCGCTCCATCACCCGTGCCAGGTCACCAGAGTCTTCACCAGCGCCCACCAGCGCCCGATAGATCGGCGGAAAATCGCGCGGCCGCGCTGCCAGCGCCACGGTCAGGCGCTGGCCGGCACGCACGTCGGCGCGTACTGCGGTGAGCGCCTGGGCCACGTGCGGGCGTTCGGCCTGCTCGATCACCGCACTCAAGGCGCCTTCCAACGGCAGGCTGGCGGCCAGCAGGCTGGCCAGCTGGCGCGTGGCCCAGGCCAGCTCGCTGGCAGACAGCCGCCGGGCAGCCCAGCCACTGCCGGCACTGCGCGCCACGCTGACCTGCACGGGTGTCAGCCCACGACCGCGCAGCACCTGTCGCGCACCGCGCGGGCTGTCAGCGTCCAGCTGGCCCTTCTCGATGCGGCCCTGCGCGTTGGCGGCCTGGTAGTCGAACAGCGCCATGCAAGCCTCAGTCGTCGCCGGTGACGCGCAGGATCTCTTCCAGCGTGGTCACCCCGCTGTCGATCCAACGCTGGCCGTCCTGACGCAAGGTCCGCATGCCGGCACGCCGCGCCGCCTCGCGCAGTGCAGGTTCACCCTGCCCTTCATGGATCAGCGTACGCACGCGATCGTCCACCACGAACAACTCGTGGATGCCGGTACGCCCCCGGTAGCCGCTGTTGGCACAGGCCGCGCAACCCACCGCGCGCCATACGGTACGGCCGTCCCCATCCACCTCGGCACGCCGGCATTGGGTGCACAGCCGCCGCACCAGCCGCTGCGCCAGCACACCGCGCAGCGACGAGGCCAGCAGGAACGGTTCCACGCCCATATCGGCCAGGCGCGTCACTGCCGAGATCGCGTCGTTGGTATGCAGGGACGCCAGCACGCCATGGCCGGTCAGCGACGACTGCACCGCAATCTGTGCGGTCTCCAGGTCGCGGATCTCGCCGATCATGATGGTGTCCGGGTCCTGGCGCAGGATCGCGCGCAGCGCGGTGCCGAAGCTCATGCCGATGCGCGCGTTCACTTGGATCTGGCCGATGCCGGCGAAGTCGTACTCCACCGGGTCCTCCACGGTGAGGATGTTGCTGGTGCTGCTGTCGAGCTGGCCCAACGCGGCGTACAGCGAGGTGGTCTTGCCACTACCGGTCGGGCCGGTGACCAGCACGATGCCATGCGGCTGCCGGATCAATCCAGTGAACGTGGCCAGGGTGTCATCGGCCATGCCAAGGCGCTGCAGCTGCAGACGGCCGGCATCCTTCTCCAGCAGTCGCAGCACGGCGCGCTCGCCATGCCCGGTCGGCACCGTGGAGACTCGGATATCCAGCGGACGCCCACCCACGCGGATCGCGATGCGCCCGTCCTGCGGCAGGCGCTTCTCGGCGATGTCCAGGTGGGCCATGATCTTGATGCGCGATACGAGCGCTGCGTGCAGTGCGCGCCGTGGCTGCACCATGTCGCGCAGCGTGCCGTCCACCCGGTAGCGCACCACCGAATGGGTCTCGAACGGCTCGATGTGCAGATCGCTGGCGCCATCACGTGCGGCCTGCGCCAGCAGCGCGTTGATCATGCGGATCACCGGCGCATCATCCTGCGCGTCCAGCAGATCGGTGACTTCCGGCATGTCCTGCATCAGCCGGTCCAGATCGACTTCGCTCTCGGCGGCACCGACCACGGCAGCGGCGTCGCCGCCGTCACGATACTGCTCAGCCAACCGCTGCTGCCACGTCGCGGCATCCAGTGCCTGGAAGGGCAACGGTCCATGCCGGCGGCGCAGTTCGGCCACAGCCCACGCTGCGGTATCGACGGTACCCAGCAGCACAGGCTCACCGCCAACCTCGGACAGCATCACCCCATGGCTGCGCACCCAGGCGTACGGCAGTGGCGCGGCGGCGCTCACGGTCCGATCACCAGTTCCGGCGTGTAGCCCAGCCCGCGCAGTTGCTGCAGTGCCGGATCCAGCGTCGCCGGGTCGCGCGGCAGCCGCACCCGCAGGCGCTGGCCACTCTCGCCCGGCGTCGCCTCGGCATAGGCCTGCAGGCCCAGCGCCCGCACCTGCGCCACGCCCTGGCGGGCACGGGTCGGGTCCAGCCCCTGTGCGAACTGCACCAGCTGCGCATCGCCGTCACCGGCCGGATACAACGCTGCCAGGCTGGTGTTCTGCAGCGGCTGGCCCTGGCCATCGCGCGCGTTGCCCTGGCCGAGTACAGACAGGTCCTGCGGCGGCAGCTGCGGTGCCGACAGCGCCGGCAATGCCCAGCTCTGCACCGGTTGCGCGCCAGCCTGCGCGTTGCGCATGTAGTCATAGCGGTCGCGGGTCAGGCGCTGGCCGGCGGCCGGGTCACGCACCACGTGCGGACGCAGGAACACCATCAGGTTGGTCTTGGCGCGCTTGCGTGTGTCGCTGCGGAACAAGGCACCCAGCACCGGAATCTTCCCCAACCCCGGCACCGCGTCACGGCCATGGCTGACGCTGTCTTCCAGCAGGCCACCCAGCACCATGATCTGGCCATCGTCCAGCAGCACGCTGGTATCCAGTGCGCGCTTGTTGGTGATGATGCCGGCCGTGCTGTTCGCGCTCTGCGCATCGATGCTGCTGACTTCCTGGTAGATGTCCAGCTTCACCGTGCCGCCCTCGGAAATCTGCGGGCGTACCCGCAGCTTCAGGCCCACGTCCTCGCGCACGATGGTCTGGAATGGATTGTTGCTGCCGCCGCCACCGTCGGTCACGTAGCGGCCGCTCACAAACGGCACGGTCTGCCCGACCATGATGCTGGCCGCCTCGTTGTCCAGCGTCATCAGGTTCGGCGTGGACAGGATGTTGGCACCGCCCTTGCTCTGCAGCGCGTTGGCCAGCGCCTTCATGTTGAGGATCTGGCCGACGCCGGGCAGGTTGATCGTGCCGTCGATCACCCCGATCTTCAGGCCATCCTTGGGCAGCACGTCCAGGGTGGTGCGCGCGGTGGTGTTCAGCCCGCTGCCACCGCTGGTGCCGCCGAAGTGGGTGCCGCCGAAGGTGCGGCCATTGCCCAGCATCCACTGCACGCCCAGTTCGGCCGCGTCGGTCTGGTTGACCTCCACGATCAGGCTTTCCACCAGCACCTGTGCACGGCGCTGGTCAAGCTGGTCGATCACCCGGCGCAGGTTGCGGTACACCGGTTCCGGCGCCGAGATCAACAGCGTGTTGGTGGCCACGTCCGCCTGTACCGAAATGCCGTTCTGGCTGAAGCCGGTGCTCCCGGCGTCGATCGGGTCGCGGCGGTTCGGATCCAGCCGCTGCGATTCCAGCGCATTGCTGCCGGCCCTGGCCTGTTGTGGCTGCGACGGCTGCGCCGGTGCGGAACGGCTTGCATCGCCAGGCAGTGGCGTGATGCCTTCATTGCTGCCCACTGCCGGCGCATCGCTCTGCCCCGCAACCACGCCGCGCAGCACGCCGGCGAGCTGATTGGCCTGGGCATTGCGCAGGTAGACCACATGCAGGTTGCCGGACTCGTCCTGCGCGCGGTCCAGCTTCTCCACCAGCTGCCGGGCCAGACGGGTGCGCCCGGGACTGCTGGAACGCAGCAGCACGCTGTTGCTGCGCGGGTCGGCCATCACCACCACCTTCTGGCTGGGCTCTGCGCCCTGCGCATCCAGCAGCGGCGCGACCATCGCCGCGACGTCTACGGCGATGCCCTGCTGCAGCTTCACCACATCGGTGTCCATGCCGGCCGGCGTGTCGACGCTGGCGATCACCCGCGCGATGCGCTCCAGGTTGTCGGCATAGTCGGTGATCACCAGGGTGTTGTTGCCCGGGTTCGCCGTGATCGGATTGTCCGGGCTGATCATCGGCCGCAGCACCGCCACCAGCGCGGCGGCGTTCTCGTAGCGCAGCGGAAAGGTGCGCGTGGCGACCTCGCCTCCTGCACCGCCACTGCCCACCCGGCCACCGAGCAGCTTGGCGTCGGCCTGCGGCACCACCCGGCTGACGCCGCCATTCTCGACCACGGCGAAGCCGCGCATGCGCAGCGCGCCCAGCAGCAGCTGATAGGCCTGGGTACGGCTGACCGGGCCATCGGAGACCACCGTCATCTTGCCGGTCACCCGTGGGTCGACCAGGAACTGGCGGCCGGTGAACCGTGCCGCCATCCGCAGCACGCCACCGATATCGGTATCCACCAGGTTCAGCTGCAGCGGCTCATCGCGTGTGTCCTGCGCTGCCACCGGCGCCGGCACGTGGGCCATGCCCCCGATCAGGGCCAATGCAGTACTGCAGGCAAGGCTGCGCATCGCCCTCATGGATGGGCACCCGCAGTGGCCACCATCACGATGTTTCCGGAAATCCGTGCCGCCGGCATGTTCGCGTCCCCTGTGCGTGTCAGTTGCAGCTGCTGCAGCTCGATGGCGGGGTCGGCCAGCAGCGGCAGCAGCCAGTTCCATAGCGCATCGGCGGGCACCGCCTGCACCTGCAGGTGCCAGCGCCCGTCGCGCGCTTCGATATGCAGGCCGTCGGCAAGGCCGGCGGTCTTGATTCCATCGCGCAGCCCGGCCAGTGTCGGATGCTGGCCCTGCGCCAGCTGCTGGCGCTCACGGACGCGCAGCAGCGGTGCCAGTGCGCGCCACTGCGCCTGCAGCCGCGGTAGCTCGGCCTGCCAGTGCGTGCGCTGCTTCAGCAGTGGCTCCAGCCACAACGACCACAGGCCCGCCACCAGCAGCGCCACCACCATCACCCACAGCATCCGCCGGTCGCGCGGTGGCAGGCGTTGCCAGCGCTGCTGCAGGCCGGCCAGCCCCCCGCCCAGCCGCAGGGTGCGGGCCGTCACTGTCCCGCTCCGCTCACCCGCAGGCGCCCACCGGCGTCGCGCGCCAGCAGCAGGCCCTGCACCTGCAGCGCCTGCTGCCAGTGCTCAAGCCGCTGCGGATCGTCGGCCAATGCCTGGGCATCGGCATCCAGCTCCATGTCGAGCTGGCCGGGCTGGTAATGCAGGCTGCGCACCTGCCCGGCCAGTTCCGGAACCGCCAGCAGCGTGCTGGCTACCTGCCGTTGCAACGGCGGCAACGGTGGCGCCGGTGGCGGCACCGCCAGAGCACGCCTTGCCTGCAGCACCGGATCCACCACATCGGTGATTTCCGGGAAGCGTGCGCTGAACTGCCGCGCCATGTCCTGTTGCAGCGCCTCGCCCTCGATCCGCCAACGCCAGACCTGCAGCTGCAGGCCGAGCGCGGCCAGCAGCACTGCCGCCAACGCGAGGCCGATTGCCAGGCGTGGCGCTTGCCGATCCGCACCGGGCAGCGGCAGTGACCACCCCGGCAGAGGGCCACATGCCTGCCGTTCCTTCATGACGGCGGTGGCCGGCAGGCTGTCCGGCCACGCCGGCGGTACGCTGCCGATCCATTGCACGGCCTGCACGCCGGCCTGTGGCAGGCGAACGGCCAGCGCCTGCATGACTGCACACGCATCACGTCCGCCA
This sequence comes from Stenotrophomonas sp. CASM110, assembly GCF_049384345.1. Lineage (NCBI taxonomy): Bacteria > Pseudomonadati > Pseudomonadota > Gammaproteobacteria > Lysobacterales > Lysobacteraceae > Stenotrophomonas > Stenotrophomonas sp. CASM110. The sequence continues at coordinate 72,874 of NZ_JBMRGI010000010.1, read as the reverse complement.
TACCACTGGACGAAGCCCCGATCGCGCCCGCTTCGCACCAGCAGGTGCTCGCCGCTGACCTGCAGCGTGGCCTGTCCGTCCTGCCAGGGCAGCAGCAGGGGCGTCGGATGGAGTGCCTGCAGCTGCAGTCCGCACGAGGCCAGCAACTGCTGCGCCTGCAGGACCGCCTGCTGGCCGAGCCAGGCCACCGGAACCGTGCCGTCAGCCGCCTGCGCACCGTGGGCCAGCGCGACGTCCTGCAGGTCATCCAGCAACATTGCCTCCACCTCACCCTGCAACGCCAACTGCAGGCGGCGCCCGGACAACGGTGGCAGCTGCAGTTCCAGCAGGATCAGGTCGCCCGGATCGAGGCAGGCATGCACCGCAGCCCGCGGATGCCGCAGGCCCAGCGCCGCCAGCGTGGCGCAACCGTGGGCCAGCACCTCGCCCCTGTGCAGCTGCGCCCAGTCCACCGCGCTGTCGGCGTGCAGACCCTCAAGCGTCGGCAGGCGCACCCGAAGCTGCGCGTTCATGCGCCGATCCTCGTCCACACGCGCTGCACACGCACGCCATCGTCGCGGTACTCGCGCCAGAGCAGCGCGCGGAAATCAACCGCGCTGCCGTCAGCCTGCACCTGGCCGACGGCCAGGAACCACTCGCTATGGATACCCAAGGGAAGTACCGCCATCTGTTCGTTGCTCAGTTGGAGTCGGTTGGCGATGTCGCCGCGATTGAGCAGCCAATGGCCAGCGTCGCGCTCACCGAGCAGCGCCTGCAGCCGTGCCGGCTCGACCGCAGGCGTCACCGCCTGCAGAACGCGCAGGTCGCTGGTGTTGGCGTTGACCAGGGTCTGTGCCGGCAACACCACGGTGCGTCGCGCCAGCGCCTGCAACGCCACCGGATCGGCACCCGGCAGCACCTGTTCGATCAGTGATTCGCGCGGCAGCGGCGCCTGCGCCTGCATGTCGCCATCGCGCAGGCGCGCCTGGATGTGATCCGCGGCGGATGTGCAGGCGCCCTGGCCCAGCCCCTGCCCGGCACACAACGCGATGAACGCGCGCCGCGCCTCGGGGTCCGGCCTGCCATGCGCAAGCAGATTGCGCAGGTTGAACATCGACTGCGCATCGACCAGCTGCAGCTGGACCGGCAACGGCACCTGCAGCTCCAATGGGCGCGCCCAGCGCCCGCTGCGCACCGTGGTCAGCTGTTCCTTTGCGTCCTCGCGCAGCTGCTGCGCCGCACGTTCCAGCGTTGCGTCCACGGCCATGCGTACCTGTGCGCGCAGCTGGTCACCACGCAGCGCGCGCAGCTGGGCCGACTGCCGGGTGAGCAGTGCAGTGGCAATCACTGCCACCAGTGCCACCACCAGCAGGGCGACGATCACCGCCATGCCACGTTGACGGACACTCGAAACAGACCGCATCCGGGCTGACATCGGCCTGCCTCACAGCTGCCACGAGCCGATGTCCGCGTTCCCGGCGTCGCCACCGGGCCTGCTGTCCGCACCCAGCGAGAACACATCGATGTCGCCATGTGTGCCAGGCACCTGATATTGGTACGGATGGCCCCACGGGTCGTTCGGCAGGCGATCCAGATAGGGCGTGACCGGCATCGCGCCACTGCCCTGCGGCGGCTTCACCAGCGCCTGCAGGCCCTGCTCGGCGCTGGGATAGCGACCATTGTCCAGCTTGAACAACTTCAGCGCCTGCATCAGCGCCGCGATGTCCTGGCGCGCTGCCACCACGCGCGCCTGGTCGGGACGGTCCATCAAGCGCGGCACGATCAATGCCGCGAGAATGCCGATGATCACCACCACCACCATGATCTCGATCAGGCTGAAACCCTGCTGCCGAGCCCTGCGACCACCCACCTGCCTTGCCATTGTTCCGCCCTCGTCATCCTGGAAGAGACCGCTGCGCCATGGTCAGCGGTGCATGTGTCAGTACGATAAACATCCGCCGGCAATTCGCTGCGCATGTGCCTGGGCGGGCGCCGGCGCAGCCGGTACGCGTGCCGCCTCGAGCAGGTGTGGCGGCACACTGGACAGCGTTTCGTCGATGCAGCCGCGCAGCAGCGGAAGCGCGCACGCCTGCAACAGGCGCACGCACTGCATCGGCGACCACGCGGTGCCATGGTCGAGGCCGATGAACGTGCGGTAGGCCTGGTGATAGCGCAGATCGTCGTACACGCGCTGCGCACTGTTGAGATCACGCACGACCACCAGCAGGGCCGCACGTTGCAGCAGCCGCGCATCGCCTGCGTCAAGCGGCAGCGCGTTCATGGCTGCTTCGGACCACGGCCGCAGCTGCAGATCAAGGGCGCGCCGCAGCGCCGCCAATGGATGCGCGCTGCTGTCCAGTGCCGCCCAGCGCGCGGCATCGGCCCAGGCATCACTGGACAGCACCCAGACCCACGAGTGCCCGTAGCGTTGCACATTCAACGGCGTGTGCCGCGCCTGCTCCAGCGACCGGCTCAGGTGGCGATCCAGCTCCAGCATGCTGATCCTGCGACTGTCTGCCATCTGCGTCGCCCGTGCTCCGCGACGCGTGGTGCGTCGTACTCTGGAGAAGACGTCAGCAACGCAGGTGAAGCGACAGCGCGAATGCCGCTCTGTGCGCTGGGTGGTGCTTCATCGGCAACGTCATCGCAGCGTCATCCGCCTGCAGGCTTCGCGCTGCAGGCGCGGTGCGTCACCCCCGCAGCGGCGGGCCAGTACCGCAACGTCGCTGCGCGCGGCGAACGCGACCAGCGCGTCTGTCATGTCCACGTCATCGCACCACGACGCCATCGCAATGCGCACCGCCGGCAGCTGCCAGCCGTCCATCAGCCCGCGGGTGCCCGCCACGAACCAGTGCCACAGCCGATGGTGCAGCACCTGCTCGTGCAGCTGCGCGAGATCCTTGATGCCATGCATGTCCATCAGCAGCAGTGCGCGTGCCAGCGCCGCAGGCGGCAACACACCGGTTTCAGCCAGCGGCAGCACCTGCTGCTGCAGGCGCAACAGCATCGCCAACGGGTGCGACTGCGGATCGAAGTCCAGCAGCACGGCCTGTTGCTGCCACTGTGCGTCCGATACCACGCATACCCATGGCGAGCCGTAGCGGTGCACCATCAACGGCCGTCGCTGGGTGGTTTCCAGCAACGCCGACAGATTGCGGCGCAGATCCAGCACACCGATGGTCTCGTTGCGCATCCTTGGCGTCTCCTTGCTTGCAACAGCCCTGCGCGGCGCGCACGGCCAGCGTCTTCACCTAACCAAGGACGGCAATGCCACCTGGAAAGCGACGCAGATCCAGCGACATCGTCAGTCGCAGCTGCTCCAGCGCCGCATCCGGATCATCGATGCGGAAGCGGCCGCTGACCGGGGCGCGCGCCAATGCCGATTCACCCAGCAGCACCTTGCCGCGGCGGTAGCGGTTGATCTCCTCCACCACCTCGCGCAGCGGCGCCCGGCGGAACACCAGCATGCCTTCGGTCCAGGCACTCACTTCCGAGGCCACGGCTTCGGCCACCACGCCACTGAGGCGCTCGTCGTACCGGGTCTGCTGGCCCGCCTGCAGCTGCAGGCGGCCCTGCGGGTGCTCGATCCGGGCGCTGCCCTGCAGGCAGGTCACCCGTACCTGGCCGTGGGTGTTGCGCACGTCCAGGCGCACCGCCCCTTCATCGGCAATCACGCAGCCCGCCCCTGCGAACAGGGCCAGGCGCAGACCGGCCCGGGTCTCGATCGCGGCCTGGCCCTGCACCAGCTCGAAGCCTTCGCCCTCCGTGTCCGCACGGCGGCGCAGGCTGCTCTGCGTATCCAGCTCGATCTTCAGCTGTGGCGAAGGTGCGATCTGCAGCCGTTCACCGGTACCGGTGTGGAAGTCGGCCGTCATCGCCGTCACCGAGGGCCACAGCCCCAGCGGCGGACGGATCGCCGCCACCACTGCCAGGCTGGCCGGGGCGGCAATCGCGGCACCCAGGAAGGCACGCCGGCTCCAGCGCTGGGTCGGCGTCGGCACGGCCGGTTGGCGTGCAGCGGCAGGCAGCTGCTCGCCGGCCAGGCGTACCTGCTCCCATTGCCGGCGCGCACGGCCGAATGCTTCGCGATGACGGGGATCAGCCTCGCACCACGCGCGGAAGCTGCGCCCGTCGGCCGCAGTAGCCTCGCCCGAGGTCAGCCGCACCACCCACGCGTGCGCCTGGCGCTCGACGGCATCCAGCGGGCGTTGCGGGCGATCGTCAGGATCCATGGGGGCTCATGCCGGACCCGCACGCTGCGGGGTTCTGCTCGGCGTCAAAGTGTAGACGGTTGCCGCCGCTCAGAACCGCACCTGGCGCCCCTGCCCGCTGCGCTCTGCCAGGTAGTCCTGGGCCGCCTTCAGCTCACGCTGCACCAGCCGCAGCGACACGCCGAGGTGATCGGCGACGTCACGCTGCTGCAGGCCATCGACGCGGATTGCCAGCAGGATGCGGCGACGCCGCTCGGGCATGCGCTGCAGCAGGCCCACCATGTCCTCCAGCGCGAAGTCCAGTTCGGCCGCCTGCGCCGGCCCAGGTGCAGGGTCGGCCATGTCCATCAGCGTCTCCACCTCTTCCAGGCTCAGCAGGCGATGGTCGGCACGTTGGCGGTCGATCACGGTATTCATCGCCATGCGCAGCAGGTAGGCCGCAGGGTTCTGCACGGCGTCCAGGCGGTCACGGCGCGCACTCAGGCGCATCCAGGTGTCCTGCAGCGCGTCGCCGGCCAGCTCCTCCGATCCCAGCTTGCGCACCAACCGGCGCTTCAGCTCGTCGTAAGCCCCCAGAAGGTGGTCCATCAGGTCAACTGCGCCAGCCGTACCGTTGCTCATGTTCGAATCCTTGAAGTCATGGAAGGGGCGCGCGCCCACCACAGTCGTGGTCGGTGCCGGAAGGACGTATCTGCAGGGTCACCGGCTGCGCCAGCGCGGCGGCCTCGGTCGCCAGCACCAGGCCCTGCAGCGCCTGCAGCAGGCGTGCATCGCGGCGGGCACTGCCACTGCCGGACAGCAGCTCGGGCTCGCTCACCCGGCCCGCACCGTCGATGCGGAAGCGCAGCGTCGCGGCGTAGCGGCCGGGCGCGATCTCCGGGCCGTCACAGAACGCCGCACGCAGCCGCTGCTGCAGGCCACCGTAGCGACGCCGACGCTCGGCCTCAGGGAGTTCAGCGCCAACATCGGGGCCGGTCGCCAAGGGCGTGCCCCGGCGCAGCACGACACGCTGCTCGCCGATCACCTCGGCCTCGACACCGGAGTCCTGCAACAGCACCTGCAGTGCCGGCAGCGGCGGCAGGTTGGCGTGCAGCGGATAGCTGCTGCGCCCGGCGGCAAGGTCGCCCGGGTACATCACCGACCACCCGCTGATGACGCTGAAGCGCTCGACCGCCTGTTCCAGCGGCTGCGCAGGGATGTCGTAGGCATGAACTCCGTCCTGTGCGGCAGCGGCAAAGGACAGCAGCAGCCACGCGACGATGGCCACCTTCCAAGTTCTGACCGCATGGTGTCCATTCAGCCCCCTGACGTAGAACACATGACCCTCGGCAGCGACAGCAGCTGCAGTGGACGCGCACCACGACCGGAACCCCGGCCCGCGCGCGACCCGCAAGCGGGCTCAAACCGTAGCGGGGCCACATGTCATTGCGATGACCGCCGCCTACGGCCGACGTGAAGCCAGTCACCCATCAGGAATCAATAAATCGAACAGACCACCTCATCCACGCCTGGGGTCAGAGCCCGTTGCGCAGCAACGGGATCCGACCCCGTGCCGGTCCAAACGTGTCGACCAAGGTCGACACCCACCAAGAGCAGTTCATGCCGTTCCGGCAGATTGCGGGGAACTGTCGAAGGCGGGGCGGGTCTGGTTGCAGGGGTGTCCGCGGCATGGATGCCGCGGCCAAGCCCCCATGGAAGGGTTTACGGCGTCCCCTGCAACCGGACCCACCCCGCCATCCAACGGAATGCACGCTGTTGCTTCGGCTGTTGCTTCTGGGGTTGCCGGCCAGCGGCCGGCACTACCTGCGGGTGCCGGGCGCCACCCGGGCGGAAACCCCCGCCCTTCACAGCGGCAGCCGGGTCGTCTGCTTGATCCGCTGCATCGGAATCTCGGTCTTGGTGTTCTGCACGCCGGCAATCCGGTTCAGGTGCTGCATCTGGAACTGACGGTAGGCATCAAGATCGGCCACCGCCACCCGCAGCAGGAAATCGCAGTCACCGGCCATCAGATGGCATTCAAGCACTTCCGGGAACGACTTGATGCTGTTGATGAAGTAATTGGTGGTGTCCTCGTCCTGCCCGCGCAGCCACACGCGGACGAATACCGTGAAGCCACGGCCCACCTTGGCCTCGTTCAACAAGGCCACGTAGCGGTCGATGTAGCCGCCTTCCTCCAGCAGCCGCACCCGACGCAGGCAGGCCGACGGCGACAGCCCGACCAGCCGGGCAAGCTCCAGGTTCTGCAGGCGGCCGTCGCGCTGCAGGGCGTCGAGGATACGCCGATCGAGGTTGTCGAGCTGATACTGCATGGGATTTCGCCCTTGTCACTTTTGGCCGCATGAAATATCAATGATCCAGAATCCAGTGGCATCAACGCAACCCGATTTCGCGATCGGACCGCTAGCATGGGCCACCCCCACCTCGTTGTGCCGTTCCATGGACGCCCGTACCACCCTCCCCCTGCCCGACACCTGCGATACCGCGCCGCGTGCCGAATTCCTGCGCGGCCTGCGCGCCGCCGTGCCGGTGATGATCGGTTTCATTCCCTTCGCCCTGGTGCTCGGCGCGCAGGCCGCGCAGAAGGGCCTGAGCGCACTGGAAGTACCACTGATGACGGGCCTCAACTTCGCTGGCGGCTCGGAGTTCGCCGCCGTCGAACTGTGGACCTCGCCACCGCACATCGCACTGATCGTGGCGATCACCGCACTGGTCAACAGCCGCCATCTGCTGATGGGCGCCAGCCTGGCCCCACTGCTGCAGCACCTGCCGCGCCGCCGGGTGCTGCCGGCCCTGTTCTTCATGTGTGACGAAAGCTGGGCGATGGGCGTGGCCGATGCGCGCCGCCGTGCGCTCGGCTTCAGCCTGGCCTATTACCTGGGCGTCTCCGCGGGCCTCTACACCGTCTGGGTGGCCTGCACCGCGCTGGGTGCGATCGTCGGGCCGCTGCTGGGCGACATCCACGCCTACGGCTTCGACATGGCCTTCCCCGCCGTGTTCCTGGTGCTGCTGCGCGGCATGTGGCAGGGCATGAAGGCCACGCGCCCGTGGCTGGTCAGCCTGGTCGTGGCCGCCGGCACCTATCTGCTGATCCCAGGTGCGTGGTACGTGGCCAGCGGCGCATTGGCCGGCCTGGCCGCCGCCTGGCTGCTGGCGGAGGACGCAGCATGATCTTCAACGGCCTGATCCACTGGTCCTCGGTGCTGACCATCGTGCTGATGGCCGCCGCCACCTACCTGACGCGCATCGTCGGCTTCCTCGCGCTGCGCAACCGCACGCTGGGCAAGCGCGCGGTGACGGTGATGGAAGCCGCGCCGGGCTGCGTGCTGATCTCGGTGATCGCTCCGGATTTCGTCGCCGACAAGCCCGCCGACCTGGCCGCGCTGGCGATCACCCTGCTGGCCGCCACGCGGCTGTCGATGCTGCCGACGGTGCTGATCGGCGTGGCCTCGGCCGGGCTGCTGCGCTACCTGATGGGCTGACTGCGGTGCGCCGGGCAAAGGCCCGGCGCTGGCCAGTCATCGCAGCACCGCCTGTACGCGCGCTGCCGTCAGGCGCTGCTGCTTGCCGCCAGCAGGCACAGGCTGCGCGGCGGCAGGGTCCAGGCACCTGCCTCATCCGGCTCCAACGGCGTTTCGTCGGTCTGCAGGAGTACGCGCCGGAACGACAAGGCTTCATCCGACACACTGAACCGCTGCGGCTGGTCCCCGGCGTTCAACAGCAGGGCCAGGCTGACATGCCGCCCGGGCTCGCGCAGGCCGCTGTCCGGGCTGCGGCCGTCCAGCACGATCAGCAGCGCACGCAGCCCTGCGTCATGCCAGTCCGCTTCCTCCATGCTGCGGCCGTCAGGATGCCGCCAGTCGATATCACGCAGGCCCAGCGCTTCATCGTATTCGCCGCGCAGGAACCGGTTCCTGCGCAGCAGGCCATAGCGTCGGCGCAGCGACAGCGCCCGGCGTACGAACGCCACCTGCGCCTGTGCAGCCGGCGATGCCGCACGCTCCCAGTCGATCCAGCTCAGCGGGTTGTCCTGGCAGTAGGCGTTGTTGTTGCCCTGCTGCGAATGGCCGAACTCATCGCCGGCCAGCAGCATCGGCGTGCCCTGCGCGAACAGCAGCGTGGCCAGCAGGTTGCGCATCTGCCGCGCACGCAACGAGAGGATCGCCGCATCATCGGTGTCGCCCTCCACACCGTGGTTGCTGGAGAGGTTGTGCGAGTGGCCATCGCGGTTGTCTTCGCCGTTGGCCTCGTTGTGGCGATCGTTGTAGCTCACCAGATCGTGCAGGGTGAACCCATCGTGCGCCGTCACCAGGTTGATGCTGGCCGAGGGCCGCCTGCCATGATGTTCGAACAGGTCGGCCGAGCCGGTGAAGCGCGTGGCGAATTCCGGCAACTGGCCGCCATCGCCGCGCCAGAGCGCGCGCACCGTATCGCGGAAGCGGTCGTTCCATTCCGCCCAGCCCGGCGGGAACTGGCCCAGTTGATAGCCGCCCGGGCCGATGTCCCATGGCTCGGCAATCAGCTTCACCTGGCTCAGGATCGGGTCCTGGCGTACCGCATCAAGGAAACTGCCCGAGGCATCGAAGCCATGCCGCTCGCGGCCAAGGATGGTGGCCAGGTCGAAACGGAACCCATCCACCCGCATCTCGGTCACCCAGTAGCGCAGCGAGTCCATCACCATGCGCAGCGCGCCGGCATTGGTCAGGTCGAACGTGTTGCCGGTGCCGGTATCGTTGATGTAATAGCGGCGATCATCGGCCAGGCGGTAGTAGCTGGCATTGTCGATGCCCTTGAAGGACAGCGTAGGGCCCAGCTCATTGCCTTCGGCGGTGTGGTTGTAGACCACGTCCAGGATCACTTCGATGCCGGCACTGTGCAGCCGCGCGACCATCTGCTTGAACTCGGCCACGGTGCCCAGCGACAGGTAGCGTGGCTGCGGCGCGAAGAAGCCGATGGTGTTGTACCCCCAGTAGTTGCGCAGCCCGCGCTCGAGCAGCTGCTGGTCATCCACGTAGGCATGCACCGGCAGCAGCTCGATGGCGGTCACCCCCAGATGGCTGAGGTGGTCGACCACCGCGTCGTGGCGCAGGGCAGAGAAGGTGCCGCGCTCGGCCTGCGGGACATCGGGGTGCTGCATGGTCAGTCCGCGCACGTGCGCTTCGTAGATCACGGTCCGGTCCCAGGGCGTTGCGGGTGCACGTTCGACACCCCAGCTGAAGGCCGGATCGATCACCGCGCAGCGTGGCATGTAGCTGGCGCTGTCGCGGCGGTCGAAACTGAGATCGCCATCGCGGTGGCCCAGGGTGTAGCCGAACAGGTGCGGCGCCCACTTCAGCTCGCCGACGATCTGCTTGGCGTAGGGGTCCAGCAACAGTTTGTTGGGATTGAAGCGATGCCCCTCCTCCGGCGCATACGGGCCGTGCACCCGATAGCCATAACGTTGCCCGGGCCGCACGTCCGGCAGGTAGCCGTGCCAGATCTCGTTGGTGTACTCAGGCAGGACGATGCGCTCGACTTCACGGTTGCGCGCATCGAACAGGCACAGCTCCACCCGGGTGGCATGCCGCGAGTACAGCGCAAAGTTCACGCCCAGCCCGTCCCACGTCGCGCCCAGCGGGAACGGCCGGCCTTCGCGCACGCGCGAGGTCTGCGTCCACTTACGGCTGGCCATCGGTGCCCTCCTCGCCGCGCGCCGCGGCAATCTCGGCCTCCACCAGGCGCTCGGCCATGTGCCAGTGCCGCTGCTGCTGGTCGTCCGGGCGCCCCTCCGCTTCCCAGATCTGGTGGGCCAATGCCTCAATCCGCTGCCGTCGTTCCCTGCTGTCCATCCCTACCTGTCTCCTCGTTGATCCATATCGCCAGCGGGCTGCCAGCCAGAAGCCTGCCCACGTCCGCGGTTGCGTTGAAATGTTCGATGCGCCCGTCCAGGAGGTTGCGCATGGGGCCTGTCGGCAGACCGTGCAGTGCTACGCCGGTGCCGACGTCGTGCGCGGCGTGCAGGCTGGGCCCAGGCACGGCGGCGGGCGAACCCCGCCGCACGATCACCAGCAGCACCTGCGCCTGATGCCTGCGCGTGAACGCCAGCCACGGCGAGCGCGCAGGCGCGGACAGCGGCTGCAACTGGCCATGCAGGAACAGGTGCGGGTGCCTGCGGCGGCACTCCAGCAATTGCCGCAGCAGGAATGCCTTGATGCCACCGTCCCGCCAGTCTTCCAGCAGCGCGGGCCACCCGCGCGTATCGCGCAGCCACGCCTGCCGCGCTGGATAGTCCACGGCACGCCGGTTGTCCGGGTCCACCAGGCTCAGGTCCCAGCCTTCGCCGCCCTGATAGAGGTCGGGCACGCCGGGCAGGCAGTGCTGCAGGCACAGCTGCGCCAGGCCGTTGCAGGCGCCGGCCGGCGCGATGCGCGCCACGAACGTCGCCAGCGCCTCGCGCACCGGCTGCAAGGGCGCTGCGTCCAGCAGCGCGTGCAGCCACTGCGCGGCGGCCTCCTCCACGGCCACATCCGGGTCTGACCAGCTGCTGACCCGCTTGCCCTCGCGCAATGCCTTGGTCAGCCATTGCACCATCCTCGAGGCGAAGTCGGCGCCAGGGGCACCGTGCATCGGCCATGCGGCCACGAGCGCCTGCCACAGTGCGTAGGCCTCGGCACCCGGCAATGGCATCGGCGCGCCGGCGCGGGTCAACATCCGGTTCCAGCGCCGCACAGCGTCCCGCCATTCGAACGTGCAGGTACTGAGAACCGCCAGCCGTGCCCGGCTGTCGGCGCCGCGCTTGTGATCGTGGGTCGCAAGCGCAAGCAACGCCCTGGGATGGCGACGCAGGCGCGCGGCGGCGTGTTCCAGCAGCGCGCGCCCCTCCATGCCCAGCCGCTGCGGATCACTGCCGACGTCGTTGCGCGAGAGCAGCCTGAAATAGCGATAGAACCCGGTGTCTTCCACCGACTTGGCATTCAACGGCGCGGCCAGTTGACCGAAACGCGCACGCAGCACGCGCTCGGCCTGCGCCTCGCCGGCAAGCGCTGCCAGCAACAGGTCCAGCGCCGCGCGTGCGGCACCGTCCAGTGCCTGGCGCGCTGCGGCGGAAGCGTCCGCCAGCGCCTTTCGTTCACCCGCCCCCTGCAGCGAATAGGGCCGGTAGGTGCGGTAATGCCCCAGCACGGAAGCCAATGCGCGGGCCAGCGCAGCCACTCCGATATCGGCTTCGGCCAGCCGCGGCTGCAGGACCTGCTGCGCGCTGCGCAGCAGCCGCTGGAAGTCGGCATGAAGGCCCTGGCGCAGCAACATGGCGCGGGCGTCCTGCTGGATCCGGTCGAAGCTGCGCGGGTCACCGCCCAGCGCCTGCCACGTGCGCGAGAGCGCGGGTGCAGCCGCCGGATCGTGCAACCAGGCCCCGGCCTGGTCCATGAAGTCATAGCCGGTGGTGCCGTCGCAGGCCCAGTCGTCGGGCAGCTGCTCGCCCTCGGCCAGTATCTTCTCCACATGCAGGCTGACGGCCTGCGGCTCACGACCGCCGGCCGCGCAGGCGGCGTCGAGCGATTGACGCAGGCGCTGCAGGTACGCGCCCGGGGAGGCCAGGCCATCCACGTGGTCGATGCGCAGGCCGTCCACCCATCCCTCGCGTACCAGCCGCAGCGGCAGCGCATGCACTGCCTCGAACACATCCTCGCGCTCCACCCGCAGCGCGGCCAGTTCGTTGATATCGAAAAAGCGCCGGTAGTTCACCTGATCGCCGGCCGTGCGCCACCAGGCCAGACGGTAGTGCTGCCGCTGCAGCAGCGTGTGCAACCGTTCAACGCTGCGGTTGCAGCGTTCGGCCCACGCCGGCCACTGCGCGGGTTCCAGCGGATGGCTGCGCGGCGACAACGGCAATGCCAGGCCATGGTGGCGCAGCACGGGCCGCGCGTTGTCCACCACCACGCGCACCACGCCGTCGCGTACCGCGTCGTGCAACGGCCGGTCCAGTACCGGCAGCCAGAGCCGGCCCTCGCAGCCCGGCGCCTCCCACTCGATGTCAAACCAAGCTGCGTGCGGGCTTCGAGGCCCGTGCATCAGCACATCGCTCCACCACTGGCTGTGCGGGGACGCCGCCAGATGGTTGGGCACGATGTCCAGGATCAGGCCCATGCCGTGCGCGCGCGTCACTTCCGCCAGCTGCAGGAAGCCCGCTTCACCGCCCAGTTCCGGATTGATGCGAGCCGGGTCGACGCCATCGTAGCCATGCGTCGACCCGGGCACCGCCGCAGCGATCGGTGACAGGTAAAGGTGGCTGACGCCCAGCGCGGCGTAGTACGGCACCTGCGCGGCAGCCGCTCCGAGGTCGAAGCCTGCGTGCAGCTGCAGGCGCGCGGTGGCACGCAACCCCGTCATTGCCCGGTCCTGCGGCGCGTGGCACTCAGGCGCGCCACGCGCGCATCGGCCGCGTCAGCATCCCACGTCGGCGGCAGGCGGCGGCGCCAGTTGGGATGGCCGCCGACGGTGCCTGGCAGGTTCACCTGTGCGCGACCGCCCAGCGCGTCTTCCAGCGGCAGCAACGCCAGCCGGGACGCCGAGTGGGCGACCAGAGACAACGCCCTGGCGTCCAGCGGCGCGCCCTCGCCGCCGGCCACCGCAGAAAGTGCCTGCGCGTCGCTTGCGCGCGCGCGCAGTGCCGCTGGCAGATCCGCCAGCTCACCCAGGCGTGCACGCCAGCGCAGGTCACGCCCGCGCAGCCAGCCGGCCAGCGGTGGCAGGTCATGGGTGGAGGGCATGGCCACTGCATCGCGGCGCCACTGCGGCGCCGGCAGGAAGCGCGCGCCGTTGCGGGCAAACGGCAGCACCTCGATGCCCAGAATGCCCCGGGCTGCCAGCCGCTGGCGCATGCCCGGCGGAACCACGCCCAGGTCTTCGCCGATCAGCACGCAGCGATGCCGCCAGGACTCCAGCACCAGCAGGTTGATCAGATCATCGAACGGATAGCGCAGGTACACTCCCTGCCCAGCGCCCGCGCCACGGGGCAACACCCACAGCCGCAGCAGGCCCAGGATGTGATCGATGCGAAGCCCGCCGCGGCCGGACATCACGGCGCGCAGCACGCGAAGGTAGGGGGCGAAGCCCTCGCGCAGCAACGCCATCGGTGACCAGCTGGTGATGCCCCAGGCCTGGCCGAGCGGATTGAACGCGTCCGGCGGCGCACCCAGCTCAAGTCCCTGCAGCAGATCAGCCCCCCCGGTGCGTGCCTCCACGCCCTGCGGCGCGCAGCCCACGGCCAGGTCGGCAATCAACCCGATCGAAGCGCCCTCGTCGCGCAGCGTGGCGTGTACCTGCGCCCAGCCCTGCTGTGCCAACCACTGCGCAAACGCGTGGTCGTCCGCGCTGCCGGTGAACCGGTCGGCGGCATGCTGGCAATAGTGCCACAGCGGATCGCCCTGCATGGCACGCCAGGTTTCGATCTGCGCGTGCTGCGACGGTGCCTGCGCTGCAATCCATTGGCGAACCTGCCGTATCCAGCGCCACTTCACTGCCGCCGAGTGCGGCCAGTCAATGCGACGTGCGGCAGTTCCCGCTTCCACCGCCGCCGCCAGCGCCTCGTCCACGCCCAGCACGCTGTTGGCAGCACCGGGCAGTACCTGCGGCAGGGAGACCTGCAGCGGGTCGAGCCAGCGCCGGTCGCTGGGCGAATAGGGGCTGTAGCCTGGGCCCGGTGGCAAGCCGGCGTGCAGCGGGCTCAACGCCAGTGCGTCGCCGCCGTGCCGGTGCAGCAGCTCGCTCCATCGTGCACAGCCGGCACTGTCACCGATGCCGGCATCACCGGGCGCGCGCAGGCTGTAGACCTGCGCCGACAGGCCCCAGCCGCGCAGCGTGCCCCGCGGCCACCAGGCACGCTGTGGCGCCACCGCAACCGCCTGTTGCTGGTCGCCCCGGCGCCACTGCCAGTAACCCGGCTGGTCCGGCACGCGCCAGCGGCCCTGCGCATCGGCACGGGCGGGCAACGCTGCGCCCTGCTCATCCACCCAGCACGCTGCGCCGGCTGCCTCCGGCATCACCAGCAGCTGTCCGCAGCAGGCCGTGCGCAGGCCAGCGTGCTCGGGCACCGCCTCGCACTGCAGCCCCTCCAGCACGGCGCGCAGCACGTCCGGCGCGACCTCGCGCGCGGCACCGGCCACGTCGGTCCAGCGGACCAGCAGGCCCGCACGGCGGGCCGTCTCCCGCACCGCTGCATCCGTATTCATGCGGCGACCCAGCAGGCCAGCACGCCGCCGCCTGCCGGCAGCATCCCGGCAGCGTCCGGCCCCACGACGTACTCGCCGGCCGGCACCGCATGCGCCACCGGCACAGGGCCCACGTTGATCGCGATCCACCATTGGCCCGATGGCAACTGCCAGCCCGCCTGCACCGCGCCTTGGCCAAGCACGCGCGCGCCCAGCGACCGCGCCTGCAGCAGGCCCGGCTGCAGATAGCGCCTGCGCAGGCCGAGGAATTCACCCGAGCAGCGCAGCCAGTGCTGCGACCAGGGATCATCGCCGGGCGGCGGCGTGTACGACGCCTGCAGGGTCGCCGCATCGTTCGGGTCCGGAATACGCGCGCGCGCGGCGGCGTCGGCAAAGGCGCTGAAACCAGCGAACTCACGTCGACGCCCTTCACGCACCGCCTCGTCCAGCGGCGGCGCGTAGTCGGTGAAGAACAGGAAGGGCGATTGCGCCTGCCACGGCTCGCCCATGAACAGCAGCGGGATCATCGGCGTCAGCAGGGTCAGCGCCAGCGCCGCGCGCAGCGGCGCAGGATCGGTCAGCATCGACAGGCGCTCGCCGAAAGCGCGGTTGCCCACCTGGTCATGGTTCTGCGCGAATACCACAAAACGCGCGGGCGACAGGTCGGCGCTGGGTTCGCCGCGGGGATTGCCGCGCAGGTCCGGTTCACCCTGCCAGGCGAATCCCTCGGCCAGGCAGCGCGCCAGCAGTGCTTCGGCGCGACCGGCATAGGCCGCGTAATAGCCTTCCTGCTCGCCGGTCAGCATCACGTGCAGCGCATTGTGGAAGTCATCGTTCCACTGCCCCTGGTAGGCGCCGCGCAGCCATCGCGCCTGGTTGCGCTCGTTCTCCAGCACCAGGTGCGCGTGCGGGGCCACCGCACGTACCTCATCGGCCAGCTGCTGCAGGAAACGGTCATCGTCAATGGCGTGCACCGCGTCCAGGCGCAGGCCATCGAAGCCGTAGTCGCGCAACCACATCAGCGCGTTGTCGATGAAAAAGCGCCGCACCCAGGGCTGGCGGAAGTCGATGGCCTCGCCCCACGGCGTGCTGCGGTCGTCACGGAAGAACCCGCGCGCGTAGTCGCGCAGGTGGTTGCCCTGTGGTCCGAAGTGGTTGTAGACCACATCCAGCAGCACCGACAGCCCTGCATCGTGCGCCGCTTCGATGAAGGCCCTCAGCGCTGCCGGCCCGCCATAGGCATGGGCCGGCGCATACGGGAACACGCCGTCGTAGCCCCAGTTGCGCTGGCCGGGAAACTGCGCGACCGGCATCAGTTCAATGGCGGTGATGCCCAGCGCGGCCAGCATCGGCAGCTGCGCGGTCAACGCCGCGAAGCCGCCCCCGGCCTCGATATGCACCTCATAGATCACCAGGTCCTGCCAGGCATGCCCCTGCCAGGCAGGCCCCGTCGCGTCGGTATCCAGCACCACCGCGCTGTCGCCGTCGATGCCGTCCGGCTGCCAGCGCGAGGCCGGGTCGGGCACGTCCTGGCCAGAAGGCAGGCGGAACCGGTAGCGGTCGCCATGCGATGCCGGTATTCGCAGCCAGTGGCAGCCGTCCGGGTCGCGCTGCATCGGCCGCTGGGTGCCTTGCAGGCACAGCGCCATCGTCCTTGCGTCCGGTGCCCACACGCGGAACTCCACCCCGTCACCGGCCACCGGCCAAGCGCCCAGGCGCGGGGCCACTGTGGTCATGCATCAACCTGCAGGTAGAGCGTGGACAGCGGCGGCAGCGTGAGCCGCAGCGACTGCGCGTGGCCGTGCATCGGCCTGGGCTCGGTATGCACTGCGCCGAGGTTTCCCGCATTGCCGCCACCGTAATACGCGCTGTCGGTGTTGAGCCGTTCGCTCCAGCGCCCCGGTTGCGGCACCCCGACCCGGTAGCCGTCGCGACGCAGCGGGGTGAAGTTGCTCACCACCAGCAGGGTGCGGCCGCTGCCGGCAGGATCCCGGCGGATGAAGGCGTAGACGCTGTTGCGACTGTCGTCCGCCACGCTCCAGTCGAAGCCGCGTTCGTCGCGTTCGTCGCGATGCAACGCAGGTTCGGCGCGGAGCACGTTATTGAGGTCGCCCACCAGGCGCGACAGGCCCTGGCCCTCGCTGCTGGCCGCCCGTGCCCAGTCCAGTGCCGCATCGTGCGACCACTCATGGCCCTGGCCGAACTCGCCGCCCATGAACAGCAGTTTGCTGCCCGGGTGCGCCCACATGAAGCCGTAATACGCGCGCTGCTGGGCCAGCCGCTGTGCCGGCTCGCCCGCCATCTTGGCCAGCAGCGCGCCCTTGCCATGCACCACCTCGTCGTGGGACAGCGGCAGCACGAACCGTTCGGAGAAGGCGTAGACCAGGCCGAAGCTGATCTGGCTGTGGTGATGCGAACGATGGACCGGATCGCGCCCCAGGTACTGCAGGGTGTCGTGCATCCAGCCCATGTTCCACTTGTGGGTGAAGCCAAGCCCGCCCTCCTCCACCGGCGCTGTCACCCCCGGCCACGCGGTGGATTCCTCGGCGATCACCAGCACGTCCGGGAAGCGCTCCCGCAGCGTCTGGTTCATCCGCCGCAGGAAAGCGACCGCCTGCAGGTTCTCGCGCCCGCCCTGCTCGTTGGGTACCCACTCCCCCTCGGCACGGCTGTAATCCCGGTACAGCATCGACGCTACGGCGTCCACGCGCAGACCGTCGACATGGAAGCGCTCCACCCACTCCAACGCACTGCCGATCAGGTAGGCGGCCACTTCGTTGCGGCCGTAGTTGTAGATCAGCGTGTCCCAGTCGGCGTGCACCCCTTCGCGCGGGTCGGCATGCTCGTACAGCGCGGTGCCATCGAACCCGGCCAGGCCATGCGCATCGTTGGGGAAGTGCGCGCTCACCCAGTCCACGATCACTCCCACGCCGGCCTGGTGACAGCGGTCCACGAAGCGTGCGAAGGCCTGTGGCGTGCCATGGCGTGCCGTCGGCGCGTAGATCCCCAGCGGCTGATAGCCCCAGGAACCGCCGAAGGGATGCTCGCTCACCGGCAACAGCTCGATATGGGTGAAGCCAAGACCGGCCACGTACGGAATCAAACGGTCGGCCAGGGCATCCCAGTCCAGCGGCGCACCATCGTCGCTGCGCTGCCAGGAACCCGCATGCACTTCGTAGATCGACAGCGGCGCGCAGGTTCCGGCCAGGCGGCGGGCCGCCAACCAAGCATCATCGTGCCACTCCATTTGCCCAGCCGAAGGCACCCGCGATGCGGTCGCCGGTGGCAGCTCGGCCCAGCGCGCCATCGGATCGAACTTGTCGGGCATCACCCGGCCGTCGGCGCCGACGATGCGGAATTTGTAGCGGGCGCCGGCCTGCACGCCCGGCAGGAACAGCTCCCACACGCCGGCGGTGTGACGCAGCCGCATCGGATGGCGTCGGCCGTCCCACCCGTTGAAATCGCCAACCACGGCGACCCGCTGGGCATTGGGCGCCCACACCGCGAAGCGCACGCCCGCAATGCCCTGCACCTGCATCGGCACCGCACCCAGCTGCCGCGCCGCATCGGCATCACCGGCATGGAAGCGCTGCAGCAGGGCTTCGTCCAACAGTGGACCGAACGCATAGGCATCGTGCACCTGCTCCACGCCCTGTTCGAAATGCAGGGCAAGCAGCGGTATCGCCGCGTCACCGGCCGCGCCCTCGAACAGGCCGGGCAACGGGCCAGGGGACAGGTTCCAGCGCCGCCCAT
The DNA here is from genome assembly GCF_049384345.1 of Stenotrophomonas sp. CASM110. Classification (NCBI taxonomy): domain Bacteria; kingdom Pseudomonadati; phylum Pseudomonadota; class Gammaproteobacteria; order Lysobacterales; family Lysobacteraceae; genus Stenotrophomonas; species Stenotrophomonas sp. CASM110. The sequence goes on along the minus strand of NZ_JBMRGI010000010.1, from coordinate 54,744 downwards.
CGTCTGCAATCACCTCGACGCGCTGCGCATGCGGCACCAGCACGCGCAGCTGGCGTCCGCCTTCTGGCTGGCGATGCGGGCCCAGCCAGGCGAATGCATCGGCCGGGCGCGCGTTGACGAGGTCCTGCAGCGCCGGGGCGATACGCTGATCCAATCCCGTCTCCGTGATCGCTTCATCCTCCAGGGCGGCCAGATGCAGGCTGTCGTGGCTCATGCGGCCACCTGGCAGGTCTGCTGGTACAGGGCCAGGTACGCGCGACCGGCCGCATCCCAGCCACCCGGCCGCAGCATGGCGGCGCGGCGCATGGCCTGCAGCAGGCCGGGCAGGCGGAAGGTGCGCATCGCCCGTTCCACGCAGCGGCGCAGGCCATCGGCATTGGCGCCGTGGAACAGGAATCCGGTCACGCCATCCTCGACGGTATCCACCAGCCCGCCGGTCGCGTGTGCGATGGGCAGGCAGCCGAAGCGCTGCGCGTACATCTGGCTCAGCCCGCAGGGTTCGAAGCGTGAAGGCATCAGCAGGAAGTCGGCGCCGGCAAACATCTGGCGGGCCAGCGCCTCTTCGAAGCCGATGAATGCGCCCACCCGTCCGGGGTAGCGCCGGGCCAGCGCCTGCACCTGCGCTTCCACCTGCGGCTCGCCGCCGCCGATGATGACCAGCTGGCCGCCGGCCGCCACGATCTGCGGTGCCACGTCGCAGGTGATGTCCAGGCCTTTCTGGTGCACCAGGCGGGAGACCACCGCGAACAGCGGGCCGGTCGACGGCGCCAGCCCGAACGCCTTGCGCACCGCATGCGCGTTGGTGGCGCGCCCGGTCCATTCGCCGATGCCGAAATGGGCCTTGAGGTGGATGTCGCGGCGTGGATCCCAGCTGGCGTCGATGCCGTTGACGATGCCACTCAGGTGTCCGCCGGCCGCCCGGCGCGCCAACAGGTCATGCAGCCCGCAGCCGTCATCCGGGGCGGTGATCTGCTGCGCGTAGCGCAGGCTGACCGTGTTCAGCCGCGTGGCATTGGTGATGCCGCCCTGCAGGAACGACATCTGCCCGTGGAAGTGCAGTTCATCCAGGTGTTCGGCTGGCACGCCCAGCACCGGCGCAAGCGCGTAGGGAAACAGCCCCTGATAGGCCAGGTTGTGGATGGTCAGCAGGGTCGGCACGGCTGTCCGGTCCCAGCGTACGTAGGCGGCAGCCATGGCCACCGGCCAGTCATTCAGGTGCAGCAGCTGCGGCGCCCAGTCCAGCCCGGCGCGCCCGGCCGCAATCTCCGCAGCCGCATGCGAAAGCGTGGCGAAGCGGACCGCGTTGTCTTTCCACTCCTGTCCCTGCCCATCCACGTAGGGCGAGCCCTCGCGCTCGTACAGCCCAGGCGACAGCAGCACGTAGATAGGAAGGCCGTCGGCCTGCACCGCCATGCCGATCGTGCACGCGGGCAACCCGGCTCGGGCGCTGACCCGCCCCACCGGTCGCAGCTGTGGCAGGCGCTGCAGAACCTCCGGGTAGCCGGGCAGCAGCACGCGCGAATCACATGCACCGCGCACCGCACGCGGCAACGCCGCGGCCACATCGCCCAGTCCGCCGGCCTTGATGAAGTCGGCCATCTCGGTGGCGACGAACAGCACGCGCTGCACCAGTTCTGGGAGATCCAACGGTTGCGAGTGGCCGCGGCGAGTGCCGATCGGCACGGGCGTGAGCGGAGAGATCGCAACGGGTGAAGCGGACTGGGCGGCGCGGGCCATGGGGATGATCTCGGATGCTTCAGGCAGACAGACGCCAGCGGCGCCCGGACGGGCGCTTGTGCTGGGAAGGAAGTCGACGCAGGACGTGGGGGACGTCAGCGAGAGGCTCAGGACGACAATAGCCCTCCATGCGATCAATCAACCGTGAAGCCATGGCGATTTCTTTGTGACAAGGCGTCATGAGCTCAGTACACATGACAGGCGCCCGCCTCCTGCCCGTGTCTCTCATGTAGAGCCGAGCCCGCGCCCGGCTGCCGGCAATCCCGTTTGCCCCGTGAGCCGAGCATGGGCTCGGCTCTACAGGGATTCTTCCTGCGACACCCGGTCGCAGGCCATCGAGCGACGCGCTTGACCAATGTCAAACCGCCCGCCGCCGCGCGGGCGTATTTCTATGCAGGACCCGAACACGCCGGCACTGCCGGCATCCACAAGGACCCTGCGATGAGCTACACCCCCGACAACGCCCAGCTGCTGAACGCCATGCAGAACGTCATGGTGATCTCCACCACCGACCTGCAGGGCAACATCACCTACGCCAATGACCTGTTCTGCACGCTCACCGGCTTCGCCCGCGAGGAACTGATCGGCCAGCCGCACAGCATCGTGCGCCACCCGGACGTGCCCAAGGCCGTCTACAAGGACATGTGGGACACCATCAAGGCCGGCAAGACCTGGACCGGCATCGTGCCCAACCTTGGCAAAGGCGGCGTGCTCTACGTGGTCGACACCACCGTGCAGCCGCTGTTCGACGCCGACGGCAACATCACCTCGTACATCAGCATCCGCCGCGTGGTGAACGACCTGATGCAGAACTACGACCTGGTCGAGTTCAGCAAGGAAAAGTTCGACGACTTCTACGAGGCCGCGTGAACGCTGTCCCGACCAGTACGCCCTTCAGCCGCCTGCTGGTGGGTTTTGCGTCCGAGTCGGGCAACGCCCGCGTCCTGGCCCAGCGCCTGGGCGCGGGCCTGCAGCTGCACGGGCCGCAGGTACTCCCGTTCAACGACATCGACGTGGCCAGTCTCGGCCAAGGCGATGTGCTGCTGGCAATCTCCAGCTCGTTCGGCGATGGCGAACCGCCGGCCAATGGCGAGCAGTTCTTCGAAACACTGCGCCAGACCCCGACGCTGCGCGGCCTGCGCTATGCGGTGTTCGGCCTTGGTGACACCGGCTACCCCAGCTTCTGCGGCTTCACCAAGGCGCTGGATGCTGCATTGAGCGAGCGCCAGGCCCAGCCGCTGCTGCATCGGGTGGACGCCGATCTGGGCTACGAGCAGTTCTTCCAGCAATGGCAGCCGGTGCTGGGCCAGGTGCTGGAGGGTGACCTCAGCGCTGGCCAGCACCTGCACCTGCAGGTCACCGCCTATGGCGAAGACAATGCCTTTGCCGCGCGCATCCTCGAACGCCGCCGCTTGAACAGCAGCGACCCGGCCGCGTGGCACCTGCAACTGGACATTGCCGGCAGTGGCATGGCCTATCGCGCGGGCGACACCCTGCACGTAGTACCCGGGAACGACCCTGCCCTGCTGCAGGCATTGGCCACCTGGTACGGCGACACCACCGCCGTGGCCGCCCTGCAAGACCGCGAGCTGCGCCTGCTGAGCAAGGGCGTGCTGCGCGAACTGGCCCGGCTGGGCGGTAGTGAGGCACTGAAGGGCCTGCTGAAGGTCAGCCAGAAGCGCGAGCTGGACGCCTACCTGCACGGCCTGGACCTGCTGGACGTGCTGCAGGACCACGCCACGCCGGACAGCGTGCCGCTTGCCCGGCTGCGCGAACTGCTGTCACCGCGGCTGCCGCGTGCCTATTCGATCGCCTCGCACCCGTGCGACGACCAGCTGAGCCTGTGCGTGCGCGAAGTGCGCTACACCCTGCGCGGCCGCGAACGCTTCGGCACTGCCACCGGCAGCCTGCTGCATGGAGGCGACCATGCCCGTGTGTACTGCCGCTCCAACCCCGGCTTCCACCTGCCCGATACCGGCGAGGCACCGCTGCTGCTGGTCGGCACCGGCACCGGCATCGCACCCTTGATGGGCCTGCTGCAGGAACTGCAGGCCAAGGCCTGCGAACGCGAAGTGCACCTGGTGTTCGGCGAGAAGCACCGCCAGCACGACTACCTGTACCGTGACCAGCTGCTGGACTGGCGCACGCGTGGCCTGCTGGCCGGCCTGCATACCGCGTTCTCGCGCGATGGCGCCGAGAAGATCTATGTGCAGCATGTGCTGCAGCAGCGCGGCGATGAAGTGCGCGATGTGCTGGCCCGCGGTGGGCATCTGTACCTGTGCGGCAACAAGCGCCACCTGGAAAGCGCGGTGCGCGAGGCCATCGATGCCATCGGCGGCGAAGGCCACTGGGACACGCTGCGCAATGAGGGCCGCACGCACTGTGAATTGTACTGATCCGTTGATCCTGTAGAGCCGAGCCCACGCTCGGCTGCTGTTGGCGTTGTCGCGCAGAGCAGCCGAGCATGGGCTCGGCTCTACAGGTGCAGGTCAACCGTCGACAATGCGGCCGTCCACCACGCGCGCCACCTGCTGGCCGAACATGGCCACATCCTGCGGGTCATGGCTGATCAACAGCAGCGGAATGCCGGTCCTGTCCAGCACGGTCTCCAGCTCCTGGCGCAGGTGCTGGCGCAGGTCGTGGTCCAGCGCGGAAAACGGTTCATCCAGCAGCAGCGCCTGCGGCTGTGTCACCAGCGCGCGCGCCAGCGCGGTACGCTGGCGCTGTCCGCCGGAAATCTGTGATGGCAGCAGATCGCACACCGTGTCGATGCGGAAGGCGTGCAACCACTGTTCCACCGCGTCGAAGCGCTGGCCGATCCGCGGATTCAACCACCCCTTCTGCAGCCCGAACGCCACGTTCTGGCGCACGCTCAGGTGCGGGAACAACGCGTAATCCTGGAACACGTAGCCCAGCCGACGGCGCTGCGGTGGCAGGTCCACGCCGGTGGCCGCGTCGAACAGGGTCTGCCCCTGCAGGCGCACATGGCCCTGGCCTGGCCGCAGCAGCCCGGCCACCGCCTTCAGGGTCAGGCTCTTGCCGGCGCCGGAGGGTCCGAACAGCACCACCTGCCGCTGCGTGCACTGCAGCGATACGTCCAACACGAAATCCTGGCCGGCCGCCTGCAGGCGACGCTGCACCTGCAGGTCAAGCCACATCACGCAGCTCCCGGCGACGTCCGCCCACCAACCGCGCAGCCAGCAACAGGATCACGATGCAGACCACCGAGGTCAGGATCACCAGCGCATTGGCCTTGCCGTCCTGACCGGCCTGCACCGCCTCGTAGATGGCGATCGACAACGTCTGCGTCCGGCCCGGAATGCTGCCGGCCACCATCAACGTCGCGCCGAATTCGCCCATCGCGCGTGCAAACGCCAGCAACAGGCCGGCAAGAATGCCGCGCCAGGCCAGCGGCAGCGTGACGCGGAGGAACACCGCCGCTTCGGACACACCCAGCGTCCGCGCGGCCTGCTCCAGCTGTCCGTCCACTTCCTCGAACGCCGCGCGTGCCGGCTTGAACACCAGCGGCAGCGAAGCCACCGCCGCCGCAATCACCGCAGCCTGCCAGGTGAACACCAGGTTGATGCCGAACCACGACTGCAGCCACGCGCCGATCGGGCCGTTGCGACCGATCAGCACCAGCAGGTAATACCCCAGCACCGTTGGTGGCAGCACCATCGGCAGGGTCAACAGCGAATCCAGCAGCTCACGGCCGGGAAAGCGCCGACGCGCCAGCAGCGCGCCCAGCGCCACGCCCAGCACCAGGTTGGCCGCGGTGGCCCAGCCGGCCACCTTCAGCGACAACCCCAATGCACTCCAGTCCAGATCCATGCGTCAGGGCTTGCCGAATCCGTGCCGGGCCAGGATCGCCTGGCCCTGCGCCGAACGCACAAAGGCGACAAACCGCTTGGCCTCTGCCGGCTGCGCGCTTGCCCTGGTCACCGCCAGCGGATAGGCGATGCGCCCGGACACCGGTACCGCGAAGGCACGGCGTACCCGGTCCGGCATCGCCTGCGCGTCAGTGGCATAGACGAAGCCGGCATCCACTTCACCGCGCGCCACGTAATCCAGCGACTGGCGCACGTTCTGCGTGGTGATGATCCGGCCCTGCACCGACGGCCACAGGCCGGCCGCTTCCAGCGCGCCCTTGGCATAGCGGCCGACCGGCACGCTGTCCGGGTTGCCCAGTGCGATGCGTTGCACGCCGGCACCGGCCAGGTCCTTCAAGCTGCGCGGCGCGGCCCTGGCCTGCGGCGGCGCTACCACCCACAGCGCGTTCACCGCGAACACCGCGCGGCTGCCGGCCGCCAGCAGGTCCTGCTGCTGGGCCTGGTCCATGGTGGCTTCATCGGCCGACGCGAACACATCCACCGGCGCGCCGCGGCTGATCTGCTGCAGCAGTACGCCAGAGGCGGCGAAGTTGAAATCGACCTTGGTTCCCGGGTGTGCCTTCTCATAGGCCGCACCCAGTTCGCGGAAGCTATCGGTCAGGCTCGACGCCGCCGACACCGTCAGGTCGGCCGCCCAGGCCGGTACCGTGGCCAGCAGGCCCAGCCACAACAATGCCGCTCGCCTCATGCCCAGCCCCCTGCCTGATCAGTCCAGTCCGGCGTCCCGGGCTACGGCCAGTTCCGCCAGCCGGTCCGGGTCCAGCAACAGCATCTCACGTTGGTTCACCGCAATCACACCGTCGTCGCTCAAGCGGCGCAGTACCCGGCTCACCGTCTCCGGCGCCATCCGCAGGTAGTTGGCGATCTCGGTGCGGGCCATGCTCAGGTTGAAACGGGTGGCGGAGAATCCGCGCCGGGCATACCGCTCGGAAAGATCCAGCAGGAACGCCGCCATGCGCTCCTCGGTGCGATGGTTGGCGGCCAGCGTGGCGACCTTGCCGATCTCGGCGCTGAGCAGGCTGAACAGCCGCGCCTGCAACCCCGGCATGCGCGTGGCCAGCAGGCTCAATCGCGGAAACGAGATCCGGCACAGGTAGACGGTGTCCAGGGCCACGGCGTTGCAAGGGAAGCGCGCGCCGTGGATGGCATTGAGCCCGATCACCTCGCCCGGCAGGCTGAAACCCAGCACCTGCTCGTTGCCCTGGCTGTCATCGACGAACGTCTTGACCATGCCGGCACGCACCGCGGCGATCGAGTCGAATGGATCGCCGGCACGGAACAGGTAGTCGCCGGCCTGGAACGGGCCGACGTGGTCGACCAGCACATGCAATTCGCCCAGCGCGGTCTTGTCGTAGCCCTGCGACATGCAGGCGTCGGAGAACGCACAGGTGCTGCAGAAGTGCAGCGCGTCTCCGTCATCGGCTGCTGCCGGATTGGGCGTGGCCGGCCGGGACGCAGAGGGAGCGGAGGGGTTCAGAGGCATTGCAGCGAGGCAGGAACGAAGGCCCTCATCATACGACAGCGCACCGCCCGGCCCTGCGCAACGTGCACCTACTCTGGCGCGGGTTCGGAACGCCGCTGCGGGCCACGCTGCCGCATGCTGTCGCGCACGTCCACGTCGAACTGCAGCTGCAGCATGCTGTCGTCATCCAACGCGATACCGAAGCCCAGCCCATCCCGGCAGGGCAGCCTGCCCGCCAGCGACTCAACGGCCTGGCGAGGCAGTACCAACCGGCAGAATGTCCCGCCATCGAGCAGCACCGCCTGATCGCCGGCATGCAGCGACAGCGCCACGCCCCAGCCACCACTGCCACCAAAGCGCGTCAGGTTCTCCACTGATTCGCCGGCCAGCAATCCTGCCAGTTCTTCTTCATCCACGCGCAGGCGCATCGATTGCTGTTGCAGCTGGACCTTCATGCTGTGATGGACTCCCATTCCGACGGGGTGTTGCAGTTGAGCAGCAACGCCTGATCCTCCGGCGCCAGTGGCATCCGTGTCACGCCCAGGCGTTCCTGCAGGGCGCGCAGTGAACGGCGCGCCGTCGGGTCCTCGATCAAGGCCTGCAGCACGCGGCGGCAATGATCATCGATCTGCAACCGCATCGGCAACGGTTCATCGTCGAATACCGTGCAGGCACGCCCTTGATCGGCCTGCAGCCGCTGCAACAGCGCGGGTGTCACCCGCGGCGTATCGACCGGCACCACCCAGGCGGGGCCGTCTGGCATCTGCATCGCCACACTGTAGAGGCCGCCCAGCGGGCCGCAGCGTGCGACCCGGTCCGGGATGCCACCAAAAGCTGGGTAGTCGCCGCTCACCCATACCCTCCCGGCGCCGGCCTGCAGCAGCAGGCCGCGCATGTGTTCCAGCAGCGTGCGGCCGTGCCAGGGCAGCAGCGCCTTGTCGCGGCCCATCCGACTGGACAGGCCGCCGGCCAGCACGATGCCATCAATGGGGATGTTCGTGATCGTGCGCATGGTCATGGCCGGGTTCGCCGTCCGCATGGCACAGGCTGCAACCCTCGCTCCACGCGCTGTCGCCGTCCTCGTAATGCTCCTGCTTCCAGATCGGGCACTGGTGCTTGACCACTTCAATCAACTGCCGGCAGGCGCGGAACGCCTCGTCACGGTGCGGGCTGCCGGCGGCCACCACCACCGCCACATCGCCGATGCCAAGCCGGCCCTTGGCATGCGCTACATACAGTTTCAGCTTCGGACCGAACGTGGCTTCGACCTCGGCGGCCAGGCGCTTGAATTCGTTCAGCACCAGCGGTTCGAACAGATCGTAGGTGATCCCGGTCACCCGCCGGCCCACGTTGACGTCGCGCACCTTGCCGATGAACACATCGATGCCGCCGAAGCCCGTATCGGAAACCGCCGCGATGCCCTCGGCCGGATCGATTGCCGCCTGCGCGCGGTCCACGACCTTGGCGATGATCGTCTCGCTCATCGCTCAGCCCCCGCTCACCGGCGGCAGGATCGCCACCCGGCCATCGTCGGGCAGCGCCTCGTGGTCACGCAGCACGCGTTGCTGGTCGGCGAATGCCGAGTAGTCCAGCAGGCCCGCGCGGAAACCCGGCCAACGCAGCGGCAGCAGCTCGCGCAGCGCCTGGCGCAGATCGGCCACGGTGCCACCGGCTACATCCACGGCGATCTCGCGGCTGGCATCCAGATCGGAAAACGCACCGAACAATTGCAGATTCACCTGTCTCATCACGGCTCCTGGCTCGCCAGCTGCACAGGGTCCTGATGACCCCAGCCCTGCACGCGCACTGGCGTGCCGGCAGGGGCGAGACCGCCCTCGCCGTCCAGCACCACCCAGGCGTTGGCCTGCAGCATGGACATCAAACGGAACGACTCCTGCCCAGCCAGCACGCGCGCACTCAGGCGGCCCTGCGCGTCCACTTCCACCCGGGCCCGCGCATGGAAGCGCAGGCCCGGCGGCGTGCGCACGTCGGCCTGCAGCGGCAACATCAGCACCTGCTCCGGTGCCAGCCCCAGCAGGCGGCGCAGCACCGGCTCGACAAAGAAGCGCTGGCCCACCGCAGCGGAGACCGGGTTGCCCGGCAGGCCGAAATACAGCGCGCCATTGGGCAGCACCGCGAACAGCAACGGCTTGCCGGGGCGGATCGCCACCTTGTGGAACACGATGCGCGCACCCCGGCCGCGCAGCGCGTCGGGAATGAAATCGTAGCGGCCGGCCGACACCGCGCCGGTGCTGATCAACAGCTGCGCACCCGCGTCCAGTGCTTGATCCAGTACGGCATTGAAGGCGGCCACCTCATCGCCCACCGTGCCCTGCCAGACCACCTCGGCACCGGCGGCCTGCAGGCGGCCGACCAGGTACGGCCGGTTGCTGTCACGGATCTGCCCGGATTCCAGCGTCTGCGCCGCCTCGGTCACCAGCTCCTTGCCGGTGGCAATCACCGCCGCCTTCGGCCGTGCCACCACCGCCACCTGAGCCACGCCGATGGCATGCAGCAAGGTGCGCGCGTTGATGTCCAGCACCTGCCCGGACTGCAGCACGCGCTCGCCGTCGCTCACATCCTCGCCACGCAGGCGCACGTTCTGGCCCGGCTTCACCGATGCCTTCAGGGCGATGCGGGTCGGGCGGCCGTCCTCGCTGGCGAGGATCTCCACATTCTCGACCGGCACCACCGTATCCAGCCCAACCGGCATGCGCGCACCGGTCATGATTTCCCAGGCCCCCTCGCCGCCTTCGGCACCGGCATCGCCGGCCGCCTGCCAGCCCTGCACCCCGAATTCGGTACCGGCCTCGAACGTCGCGCCGTTGGCGCGCAGCGCGAAGCCGTCCATCGCCGAATTGTCGAACGGCGGCAGCGACTGTGCGCTGTGGATGTCACGGGCCAGCGTGCGGCCCGCGGCCTCGTGCAGCGGCAGGCGTTCGGCCGGCAGCGGCTTGGCCGCGTCCAGCAGGTGCTGCAGGGCATCGCTGTAGGGGATCATGCGTGGCCATCCCCCTCGACCATCGCCAGGGCGTGGCCCAGTACCGGCGCCAGGATGTCCAGGCACTGCGCCGCCGCCTTCGGGCTGCCCGGCAATGCAAACACCAGCATGTTGCCCAGCTGCACCACCTCGGCGCGGCTCAGCCAGGCCATCGGCGTGTGCTGTGCGCTCAGTGCCCGCACCATCTGCGCCAGGCCATGCACCGGCCGCGCATTCAACGAACGCAGCGCCTCCGGGGTCAGGTCACGCGGGCCCAGCCCGGTACCACCGGTACACAGGCACAGGCGCACGCCCTCGGCGGCCAAGGACTGCAGGCGGCTGGCCAACGGCTCGATGCCATCGGGCAGCACCTCGGCGGCCACCACCTCGCCACCCAGCTTTTTCAGGCCGGTCACCAGGGTCGGGCCAGAGATATCTTCATAGGTGCCTTCGCTGGCGCGATCGCTCAGCGTGATCACCGCGCAGGCCGCGCCCTCCAGGCCCTTCGGCGCACGCGGCTTGAACCGCTCACGCTCGGCCTCGTCCATGCCGTCCGGGTGCAGCCAGACACCGCGCTTGCCGCCCTCCTTGAACAGCAGGCGGATGCCTTCGATGCGCAACGCCGGCTCCACCGGCTTGCTCAGGTCGTACAGGGTCAGCAGCGCCGCGTTGACGCCGGCCAGTGCCTCCATCTCCACGCCGGTGCGCGCCTCGCTGGCGCACTCGCACCACACGCGGATCGCCTGCCGTTCCGGCACCGGCGCGCAGAACACCTGCACCAGTTCCAGCGGCAGCGGATGGCACAGCGGCATCAGCATCGACGCCATCTTGGCGCCCTGCAGACCGGCAATCTCGGCCATCACCAGCGCATCGCCCTTTGGCAGGCGGCGCTCGACGATCAGCGGATAGGCCACTGGACCGGCATGCAGCTCGCCCACCGCCACCGCACGGCGGCGGCTGATGCGCTTGTTGCGGACATCGGCCATGTGGAAGGCCGCGTTCAATTCCCCACTCATCGTGTTGCTCATCCTCCGATGGAGGCCAGGTGCGGGGTCAGCCCGGTCTGGCCCTGGTGCAGTCCATGCCCGGCCGCTTTCAGGCCAAGCTGGGTGGTGATGCGTGCCAGCAGCGCGTCGTGGTCCTCATCGCGCTGCAGCAGCGGGCGCAGCGGTACGCCGAACTCGCCAAACAGGCACAGCCGCAGGTCGCCCTTGGCGGTCACCCGCAGGCGGTTGCAGCCCTTGCAGAAGTCACGCGAATACGGGGCGATGATGCCGATGCTGCCGCGATGGTCGGGGTGGCCGAACTCGCGCGCCGGGCCAGCATCGGCCGCGCGCGGTCGCTCGTGCCAGCCCGCGGCGAGCAACTGCTCGATCACCACGTCGGCGCGCAGGTGGTGGCGCTGGAAATAGGCTTTGTTGTCGCCGGTGCGCATCAGTTCGATGAAGCGCACGCTGAAGGGGCGGTCACGCAGGTAGTCCATCCACTGCGGCAGCTCGTCGTCGTTCAGGCCACGCAGCAGCACCGCGTTGAGCTTGATCGCCGGCAGGCCCAACGCCTGCGCCAGCGCCAGGCCCTGCTGGATCTCCGGCAGGCGGTCGTGCCCGGTGATGGTGTGGAAACGCTCGCGTTGCAGGCTGTCCATGCTCACGTTCAGCGCGGTCAGGCCGGCCCGGTGCCAGCCCGGCAGGCGCCGCGGCAGCAGCGTGCCATTGGTGGTGATGGCCACCTTGCGGATGCCCGGCACCGCCGCCACGGTGGCGATGATCTCGTCCAGATCCTTGCGCAGGCTGGGCTCGCCACCGGTCAGGCGGATCTTGCTCATGCCCAGCGCCGCGAAGGCCCGCACCAGGCGGCCGATCTCATCCACCTGCAGGAAACGCGGGCGGCCGTCGGCCTGGTACCCGTCGGGCAGGCAGTAGCTGCACCGGAAGTTGCAGGCTTCGGTGAGCGACAAGCGCAGGTACGGAAAGCTGCGTCCGAAGCTGTCGGTGAGTTGGCTCATGGCTGTTCCGCCTCCTGGTACCACCCTGCAGCCCTGCCCCTGAACGGGTTGTCGACCCCAACCCGCAGAGTGCGCTGGGGCGTTGAAAGCGTCAACCCGGGACAGCCCGCAGCCTGAATTGGCGCCGCCTGTCGTGATAGGCCCTCCCCGCCCGTCCCGTTCGCCGTGACAACCTCGACACATGTCGCAGATTGCACGTTGCGGGCGGATCACTACGCCAGCCAGCACTGGCGGGGCTTAACAGCGTAGGACAATGTCAAAAGCGTCTCCAATCGAGTGATGTTTACAACTCTTCTGATTGGCATTGCACAGCGCCAGGGGCTCAGATGGCGTGCCACCGGAAAAGGGTGGCCGGGCTTCGAACACCCGAGTTGATGTTGATGTATGCGCTTGCCAGCCGGCGCCACCCTAGCGTGGCGCCGGCTGGCAATCCGTCTGCCGGCTATGGCGGGCGGTGCGTGGGGGCCTTCGGGCCCACCGGACTGACATCAACCCGGTGTTCGAACCACGTACCGTCCGCCACTTTTATGGGTGGCGGCTACCGATTGCCCTGCACGGAGCCTTGCCATGAACGAATCGGACCTCCCGCATCTGCACGCCCACCGCAGCACCGCCGGCGACGACGGTTCGCCTCCGGCTGCGCCAACAGTGGACAGGAACACCTTCATTGCCAATCTCCACCGCATCGGCTCCGGTGCGGCGGCCGACGGACAACCTTGGCCGGAGCGTCACCAGCTGCCCGGCCGCTGCCTGGCCCTGGCCGACGCCGATTGCGCGTTGACTGGGTTGCGGGTGGTGCTGGAAATGCTGCTGGCAGCCGAACGCACCCGGCAGAACGGCGAACCCGGGCAGTACGTGGGCGACCGCGTGATGGAGGGGTTGGTCATGGCCTGCCAGTCGTTGTGCGCCCAGGCGGTAGGGCGGTTGCAGCCCGAAGGGTGAATGCCATGTGCAACGGACTTCAGCGAGGATCGCCTCCCGCCCGACACGCCGTCGGCGCAGCCCCCTTGTTCGGGGGAACCGCGTGTACATTCCAGCGATCTGCCAAAGCGCGTTCGACGCGGAAAGAGAATGACCATGCCTCGGCGGGCATCTTCCCTTCAGAGAAGCCAATAGCTATCTCGAAGCGATCCAATCCGAGGTTCCCCGCCTCCAGTCCCGAGCCATCTTCCCGCTTCACTCCGATGTAGACGACAGGGCGTTTCACGTCCACCTTTGCCCTGGCAAGCTGGCGATCCAATTCAGCGCTGCCATCGAAGAACTGCATTCCTTCGTCCTTGGCGATAGAGCTGAGGGTCTGCTTGAACCGATTCACGCCCTCTTGGTCATGCACGCAGAACTGGAGCATCTTGAAGGGCCGCTTTCCTACAGCCCATGCGCCGCCAGAGAATCCAAGTCCGACTCCAATCAGAAGTAGTGCTGTCAGGATCCTCACCATCATCAAGGTCCCAATTTGCAGAGTGTGGCGGCCAACGTCGCCGCAGGGCCAAAAATCATGACCCCAAGGATATCTCCGCTCGGTCTTCTCAGGCGCCTTCCGCCGGATGAGGGAGACCTTGTCGGGGGTGAGGAATCTGGGCACGGAATGTCTTTCAGGGCACTGCACCCGCCATCGGCAGATGCTCGATCCGCCATGTCCTGGCGTAGATCAGAATGACGCTACCGGTCGAGGTGGTCTCGATACGAAAACACTTCAGGCCGGACAGCGGATAGCCGACCGCCTTCCAACGATCAAGAAGATCAGCGAGTCCCGGCGCGTCATCGTCAACTCTGGCGAACTCAATTCCCTCGTCACCCAGTACGCCGAAGTTCATGAGCGCAGAGCACCCGTACGCTTCCGGGAAGCAAACGATTGACTCCCGACCGTCCGGCCAGCGCACGTGGACCTTTACCTCATCGCATACGCCTGGATTCCTTCTATCGATGTTGATAGCCAGCAACGTGGCGTCACACCATTCGAGCGCGTTGAAATCTTTCATCTACTGGAATTCCCCAAACCCATACAACAGAACGACCGAATCACCGCCGCCATCATTGCTGCGGCGTGTACGGGGAATTTCTTCAGCCTCGCAACGCCCTACTTCACGCAAGACGACTTCAACGCGTGCCTAGCCTGTGCTGATCCAACATTGGCCGACACCAGTTGATCGACGAGTTGACAAGAGATTCTCTGTTCCCCGTGCATAGGGACGACAAACAGATCCCCATTGTCCCTCGTTGTGTCCAACGCAACCCAAACCCTCGCTTGCGCGTCTACAGAGAACCCGGCGAGCAGATGCCCGCCCCCTTCTTCATAGATCAGGTCGCCAACCGGCTGGCGTCTGTACTCCAGCTCGGCGCTTTGCAAAGCGGCATAAACCGGCTTCTCGCCCAGCTCACCTCGTTGGAGTTTGCGAAATGAAAACAGCGCCGCACCTGTGAGAAGGATGAAGAGCAACACGTAAATGAATCTCATGGACTAGATTCCCGATCAGAGCTCTGGGATGCGCGAGGACGATCGCCGGTCACCGCTCCTGAAGCTCCCCAAGATTGAGATCCCGGGCATATGACCGCCGACTACTGATCTGTACTTCTTTGGATGCGAACCTTCGACCATCCCTGCATTCGACGGCGAATTGGTAGCTTCTGGGTTCCGGCCCTGCAACGACCATCATGGGGACCGAGAATGTGCTTCCAACCGGTTTCGACGAAACTACACCTTCGTCCTCCCCGAGCATACTCAGCTCACAATCTAGAGCGCGAACGTCACCCTGACCTGGCGGCACGCTTCCCGAGACGCGCACGATCATATCGCCACCCGATGTTGCACAGCCGGCCAGAACCAGACCGGCAACGACAGCGGCGGCATACCTCACCTTCGGCATCCCCGAATTCTCAGTACGCACTGCGACGTCTACGCCGATTAGCCATTCAGGGATGCATCAATCTCATCAATAGATACCCGCCATGATACGAATGTAGTCGTCGAGCGAATCCACCCGCCGATCGACTGCAATACCACGCTTTTTTGCGAGCGATTGAAGCTCGAATATCAACACCCCATACCCCGAGTCCCAGCCATGAGCTTCACCAGGCGGCAGTTCCTTCGAAAATCGATCTCCAGGACGGAGCCTCCCGGAGGGCAAACGAAGCTCGTCTGCAACATGCTCCAGCAGCTCCACTACGGTTTCCTGATCCAGACCACTCTCCGCATAGTATTGGTCATAGAAGCCAGTTGGCGACAGCACGCCTCTTTCTCTCAGGCATTCTTTCATGTCCATTCGCCTCCATCCACCACCTGCGCTGCAGCCACAATAGACCATGGAGCCGATATCCCATAGGTCCTCCCGCACAGTCGTCACCGCGGCCCAGCAATCTTCCTGCCGAACGCCTGGGTGCTTGAAGCTTGCCGGACCATCCGATCTTCTTACACGGCCCTCCCATTCGTGAACACGGACAAGTGGCAAGGTCGATTTGACACATACCCGAACCCACACGACGCTCGGCCGGAAAGTGCCGAATCAGGCGCCGGGAAAGGAGATCGCCACGTGCCACTCACGCATTTCGCTTACTAGGTGAGACCGCCCAGCCACCTATAACCTTATTCCGCTGTAAACAAGGCCCAGCTCTTCATCGCGCATGACCCAGCGGCCAGCATTTCCCTCCGGACACAGATAGAACTTGCCGCCATAGCTTGATGCTCGTGACCACGCGCTGCGAGCAGACTGTGGAAATCTCCGCATGACTCGCGCGCCGGACAGCTCCGGCCTGCTCACCAGCCTACATTCTTCGGGCAAAGTAAGAACCCCGCTGGTCAGGCGGAAAACCAGCCAAGATTCATTTGTGTCAATGTCGTGCGACTCGCGTATATTGACTGCATCCTCTGGCAACCATGAAGGCAACCATTTGGATTCACCGATTGCTTGCCTTGAGACGACTTGATTGCGGTCTGCATACTCGGTGCTGGCAACTTCCATGCAACCAGAAAGTGCGATTGACAGCGTCACGATTTGGAGCAGCTTGGAAGCGTACATCTGAGGCATCCGAGTCATCAGCAAGGGAAGTTTCCACCGGGTCGATAGCTCCCGCACATCTGCGAGCAACTCCGCGTACGGCTCATTTGTCCAGATGATCGTCCGAGGCGGTTTGCCAGCTGATCCGCAGCGAAGTCAGCGGCGGAGTCGCCCTTGATGTTTTGATCGAACCACTATAGTTGTAAAACAACCCGCTCGCATCCGTGGCCTGCTGGCCCGGGAAGCGCAGCGCCAGCTCAAACGCCACACCATCGCCATCCGGGTCGGCACTCGGAATCTGGTTGCCGAACACCTCGCTCTTGTTGCTCCACTCCCAGATCGAGACGTTCCGTACCGGGTCGATCACCACGCGCGGCGTACCTAGGTGATCCGGCTGGACGTAGGCCAGTTCCGGCACGCCGGTAGCCGGCGTGTTGATCAGTGCCACCGGGTAGTTGTCCAGCCAGATGGCCTGCTGCTGCGCCTGCCCCGTGGCCGAGTAGTTGCCCAGCCACTGCCCCGCCTCGTCGTACAAGGTGATCTGAGCCGCGCCGGCGGCCGCGGAGCGCAACACGCGCTCGCCGCGATGGTTGTAACCGTAGCTTTCCAGCACCGCATTGCCCTGCTTCACCGCGTTCATGCGGTTGGCGTCGTTGTAGGTGAACGTCTTGCTGCCGATGCGGGTGGTATTGCCCACCGCGTCATGGGTGCGCGCCTCGCCATCCACTGCGGTCAGCCGGTGGCTGGTTGCGGGATAGGTGTAGCTGGCGGTGCCTGCCGACGTGGTCAGCGCGGTGCGATTGCCGGTGGCGTCATAGGCATAGGTTTCGATCGGCGTGCCGGTCGTACCGTCCTGGGTCTGGGTCAAGCGACCCAGCGCGTCATAGGCGTACTTGGCCAGCACCGTCGAGCCTGTGCCGTTCTTCAGCTCGGTAATCGAACCGACGGGATCGTAGCCATAGCCCAGCGACAGGCCACCGGCGGCCGGGTCATGCACCGCCTGCGGGCGGTAATCCAGATCCAACGGACGCTACAGCTGGCGGCCGTTGCCGTAGGTCCAACCGATCACCTATTGCTCGGAACATCCTCAGTCCGGGCGCCTCCTTGGATAGCTAAGGAGCGAGGGCGGAAACGTTTAGGCTCTTACTAGCCCGCAGCGGACGCCCTCCTGGGACGAAGGCTAATAACTGGCGAGAAGTCGACTTTCCATACATCCAACTCAAAAAGATCTCCATAATTGTCCAGTGAAAGTGTCACTATAACTTCAACCCCATCTGTGTCGACAAAGGTTTTGCTGGCCAGCTCCTTTCCAAGCAAACGGTCGAGCTTGCTTGATTTGAACAGCAGGCTCCCCATCCCGCCATCATCCATCTCCTCAACTTCAATCGCCGCAAGTGAATCAGCAGTGATGCCCGGAAAATCCACACCTTGAAGCATCAATTTCACTAATGATTTTTCAGATTCCGATAAATGCCTGTACATGCATCAATTCCTGGGCGGAGTAATTCTACTTACATTAATGCTTCCATCAGGAAACTTATGGGAGCTGTATTCAATTTTAACACCGTCGACCGTCACAGAGCCAGAATATGTTCCAGAGGGGTGATTCGCCCCGATTCGCTCAATATCGGCGGCAATCGCCGCCTTCACACTAACGCTATCCATCCCAGCCTTTTCGACGTGTCGGAAGGCGTGATAAACCTGATTGTCCACTCGGCCAAATGTGAGCAGTATCCGGCCAGCTTTGACTGGCAGTTTCAGGAGCTTAAGAGGGCCAATACCGATCGCCGCCATCGCAATATTGCCCGGCGTTGGGTTCTCACATGCTTCGTAAATGCCTTTGACGTCCCCGACACCCGGAGTCATGTCCGCAACCCATGGAAGCAACATTCTTGCCTGGGACTCATCGAGGGGATTGGCCATCTCCCTTGGGCTTCCGATAACCTGAAGCCCCTGCGGATCGATCGAGAAGGTTGGCCGAGAGCCAACATATGAGAAGGTGGAAATCCCACCCTCCAATCCAATTGGATCACTCTGCGAATACCGCCCCACCGCCGGGTCGTATTCCCGCTGATAGTTGTAGAACAACCCACTCGCATCCGTGGCCTGCTGGCCTGGGAAGCGCAGCGCCAGCTCGAACGCCACTCCATCACCATCCGGGTCGGTACTCGGAATCTGGTTGCCGAACACTTCGCTCTTGTTGCTCCACTCCCAGATCGCCACATCGCGCGCCGGGTCGATCACTACGCGCGGTGTGCCCAGGTGATCCGGCTGCACGTAGGCAAGTTCCGGCACGCCGGTAGCCGGCATGTTGATCAACGCCACCGGGTAGTTGTCCAGCCAGATGGCCTGCTGCTCCGCCTGGCCTGTGGCCGAGTAGTTGCCCAGCCACTGCCCTGCTTCGTCGTACAAGGTGATCTGCGCTGCGCCACCGGCCGGGGTACGCAGCACGCGCTCACCGCGATGATTGTAGGTGTAGCTTTCCAGTACGGCATTGCCCTGCTTCACCGCGTTCATGCGGTTGGCATCGTTGTAGATGAACGACTTGCCGCCGATGCGGGTGGTGTTGCCCACCGCGTCATGGTCGCGCGCTTCGCCGTCCACGGCGGTCAGCCGGTGGCTGGTTGCGGGATAGGTGTAGCTGGCCGTGCCTGCCGAGGTGGTCAGCGCGGTGCGATTGCCGGTGGCGTCATAGGCATAGGTTTCGATCGGCGTGCCGGTCGTGCCGTCCTGGGTCTGGGTCAGGCGACCCAGCGCGTCATAGGCGTACTTGGCCAGCACCGTCGAGCCTGTGCCGTTCTTCAGCTCGGTGATCGAACCGACGGGATCGTAGCCATAGCCCAGCGACAGGCCACCGGCGGCCGGGTCATGCACCGCCTGCGGGCGGTAATCCAGATCCAGCGGACGCTGCAGCTGGCGGCCGTTGCCGTAGGTCCAGCCGGTCGCCGGGCCGAAGGCCGCATAGGTCACGTTGTTCACCACGATCTGGCGCGCCTGGCCGGGGCGGGTCAGGCCGATCTGGCTGATGCGGCCCTGGGTATCGCGCACGTAGTCAGCCACGCTGCCGTCGGGGTAGGTCAACGCGGTCAGGCGGCCCGACTTGCTATAGGCGTAGCGCAGCGTGCTGGCAACGCCGTTGACGGTCTGTACCTTGCGGGTGACCTGGCCGAAGCGGTCATGGCAGTACTGGGTGCTGCCATTGGCATGCAGCACCTGCCCAAGCCGTCCCTTGGCGAAGCGCTCGTCGGCGGCACAGGCGGCCGGCGCCACGTCATAGCTGTAGCCCACGTCCAGATTGGGGTCCGGATAGGCGATGCCGATCAGGCGGTTGAGCCCATCGTAGTGATAGGTGGCGGTGACGCCGCGTGCATCGGCGGCCGTCTTGCGATTGCCGGCGGCATCCACGGTGAAGCTGCTGGCACCGCTGTCCGGGCTGACTTGCCCGGTCAGATCACCGAAACCGTTATAGGCATAAGTGGTGTGCAGACCCTTCGGGTCGGTGACCTGGGTGACCTGATCCAGCGCGTTGTACTGGCTGCGGATCTCCGCCGCCACGCCGCCCACGTCCTGCAGGGTCTGCGCCAAGCGGTTCAACGGGTCGTACTGCTGGCTGGTCACGCGCTGCAGTGCGTCGGTCACCGTCTGCGGGTTGCCGTTGGCATCGTAGGCAAAGCCGGTGGCGTGATTGCTCGCGTCCTTCAGTGCGGTCAGCTGGCCGAGCGTGTTGAACGTCCGTGCCAGGGTGCGGCGCAGGGTACCGCCTGCATCGAGCGTGTCTTCCTTGAGGCGATTGCCGGCATTGTCCAGCGTGTAGTGAATCGTGTTGCCCGCGTTGTCCTCGATATCGGTCAAGCGCAGCGCCGCATCGTAGACATAGGAAACGCTGCTGCCGTCGGGCTCGGTGATCTGTTGCACCTGGCCGGACGGCCAGTAGCTGATCTGGGTGACCCGATTCTCGGCAGTGGTCGCGCCACGCACGGTGACCGAGGTCGGCCAGCCGCGGGGATGGTAGGTGTAATCAGTCACCACGCCGTTGGCGTCCTTGACCGACAGCGGCCTTCCGAGTGCGTCGTAGGCCAGAGTCTCGGCCGTCTGGCCCAGCGCATTGGTCACGCTGCGCAGGTCGCCCTTGCGATAGCTGCAGGCACCTCCGGTCGCGCACCCTGCATCATCTGCCGAGTAATAAGCATAGGTAACGGCATCGGCCACATCCGTGCGCGGGCCATCCACACTCTTCAGCAGCCCCTCCACCGGGCAGCTGCCTGCCACTGCCACATCAGCGGCTTCGCAGTACGTATAGCTGGTGATGCGCGTCTGACCGGACGCGATGTCGGTCACCGTGTTGGTTGTCGGCTGGCGCCGGCCATTGAAGGACGTTCGGGTTTCACGATTGCCGATCCGGGTGGTCAGTACCGCATTGGTTTCAACGTCGCGCGCCGTGGTCACCACACGCTGCTCGGGCAAGCCGACCGCTTCGGTCACGGTATGGATGCTGACGGCACGGCCGCTCACCGCATCAGTACCCTGCGCATAGGTGTGCTTGGTCTGGATGCCGCGACGATCAGTGTAGGTATCCAGGCGCCGACGGAAGTCGACACTCTGGTCGTAGTAGGTCCGGCTGACGGTTCCCTGCGAATCCGTCAGGCCGGTTACCTTGCGCGACGGAGCGGTGTCGCCGCCGGGTGTCAGGGTGTAGTCGGTCTGCCGCCCAAGCGCGTCAGTCACGACTGCACCGCCGTTGGGGCTGTAGGCGAGCGTCACGCCATCGGCACCGCCAGCGTGCTGACTGGAGATAACACGGCCGATGGAATCGTAGGTAAAGGTGCTGTAGCGGCGACCGTCCTCGGCGGTGATGCCGGTCAGGTGCTGGGGGAAGTCCTGGTTCTCGTAGTGATATGTCCGCACACCACCACCCGCATAGGTCACCGTGGCGACCTGGTTCTGCGGCGTGTAGGTATAGGTAGCGAGCGCAATGCCTTCGACCAGCACCGAACTGATCAGCGCCTCATAGTCATTGGACTGATAGACGAACTCCAGTGTGCGGCCACTGCTGTGGGTGACCGCCGCAAGGCGGTCGTTGTCGTCGTAGATGTAGGTCAGCGACGTGCCATCCGGGAAGCGCTTGGCGGTCAGACGTCCGTCCGCGCCGAAGGTCGAGATGGAGCCCGCCGAGTACAGTGTCCAGTTGCCGTTCTGGACCAGACGGTCACCACTGTCGTCGTCCGCCTCATAGGCTTGGCCGATCTTCTTGAATGCACGCTGGAAACCGGTGCTTTCAATGATGCCCACACTGTCAACGCCGTCCAGTGCCAGGTGGGCGCCCAGCGAATGGGTCCAGCCATAACCGAAGCCACCGGATGAGGTGGAGATGCCGGAGTGATAGAAGCGCGTCAGCGCGATCCAGCCCAGATCGAAGTCCGGCGCGATCTCGTACTTCTCGCCCGTTTTGACATCACATGGGTTGCCGACATTGCCGTCGCAGGTACCGCCGTTGGAGGCCGGGTCCTTGTCGGGAATCGGACTCATGTTCGCCGCTGTATCGTTGCGGGACATGGGGCAGCTACCGTTGCCGCCGTCCTTGTCGCATTTCTGCGACTTCGAGGTGATGGTCGCAACGAATTCTTCGCTGACGCAGGCGTTGTGCTTGTTGGACCACTGTGTGAGGGGAATCGGGCAGTTCAAGCGCCGGGTACGCGCGACCGCCACCGTTCCGGTGTATGGCGTGCAGGGTGATTCAGCCGTGTTGTTGCCAGCCATGGAAGTCAGATCGTAGTAGCGCGACTCGATGACACCTTCCTGATCGGGCGAAGCTGCAAACCACTCGCCTGACGGAGTTACCGCTGCACCGGGGCACACGGGATTGCTGGCTTGTTCGTCCGCAAGAAAATCGGCAACCATCGCCTCTTCCGTCGGAAATATGTCACGCCCTATGTAGGACCAGTCCGGGTCGGAGGGCTGCGACTTCCCCATCCAGTAGGTGATCGACGTATTGCCGTTCAAGTCCACAACTTTCGACTTGATCTTGTCGACAGACTGCCAGCCGAACTGGAACTCCGGCGGGAATGGACTGGGTGCGGGAAGGCTCTTGATCGCCTGCACCGCCTGCTGCTGGGTCTTGTACTGCGTCGAATTGCCGCCGGGCTGCGAAATGCGCCAGGTAATCTTGCTTTCCTGCGCCTGCGCCACAGCAGGGGCGAAGCAGCCGAGGGCAACAATCGCCAGCGCGGCACGCGAGAGGGTCTTCAGTCGTTCCAACATCCCTGTTCTCCTTCCTGGACGAACACAGCGCCGGCGGGAACGAGAACGCGGAGCTGAGCCCACGCGTCGTGCATCGGATCGTCCCTGGTCCGGAATGCGGCAGTGCCACATGCCGCCTTTATCGTCGAGGACGCTTGCACATTCAAGTGTGGAGTCGCGTAACCGGTCACAGATTCAAGCATCCGTGGCCATTCAGCGGCCTACGCCGGGCTCCCATGACTTCTTCTACAGGGAGTCCGTGTTCATAGCTCACAACACTACCAGCACACGCCCTGCTCCTCACAGGATTCACGCGCGGCTCGCACCGCTAGCTGGCAACCGGCCACACCCTCCAGCGCGAGGAGCCTGCTGCGGTGGTGGCCGCGATTCAATCGGTCTCCGGCACCTCGAAGTAGCTGTTCCAGGCAGGGGCTTCCCGGGTTGTTCCCCGCTACTGCCCGCGCAGCCGAACCGCGAAGTACCGCGCCGGGGAAAGGCCAAGCGCCTTCTTGAACATCGTGATGAAAGCCGTCACCGACTCATAACCCAGCGTCTCGGAAACGCGTTGTACCGGTGCGCCCGCGGCAAGTTCCCGAATGGCGATGAGCAGGTGCAGCTGCTGCCGCCAGCGACCGAAGGACAAGCCCGTTTCGCGTTCGATGAGGCGGGTCAACGTACGCTCGCCCAGGGCCAGGCGCACGGCCCACTGGCCGATGGTGCTGCGGTCTGACGGATCCGCCGACAGCGCCGCAGCCAGCGCACGCACCTTCGGGTGATGGCTGACCGGCAGCGACAGATGCTCAGCCGGCATCTGTACCAGCTCCTCCAGCAACACCCGCGCCAGTCGGTCGATGTGGCTGCCATGCGGATAGTCCAGCGGCGCGTCGGCCAGGTGCAGGATCATCTCGCGCAGCATCGGCGAGATGGCCAGCGTCACGCACTGCACCGGCAGGTCGACGATGCCGGGCTCGACGAACAGGTAGCACAGGCGCGCGTTGGCGGTGGCGCGGTTGCTGTGCGGCATGCCGCCCGGAATCCAGACGCCACACTGGGGCGGCACGATCCACAACGCATTGGCGACTTCGCAGGTCACCGCCCCATGCAGCGCAAGAATGAGCTGACCCTTGCGGTGCTCATGCACCGGAATTTCCGCGTCGTGCTCGGCCACCTGCAGGCGGCTGGCAACCGCCGGGCGATCGGTCTCGTCAGGGTCCAGGTCAAAGCCGGGGAGCGAAATGCGAGCCATTCTCACATTGACCGGTTTTAGCGATTGGTTGTCATTGTAGCGAAATTCGCCGGTGCGGCCGATCACTAGCATGAGCCGCATGCACTCCCCCACTCCTGCCCGTCCCCACGTGTTCCAGGCATTCGCCCGGTTGAAAAGCCCTGCCCTCAGGACCGATCAGGAGGCGGTGCTGTTCTCGCTCAAATGCCTGCTCGCCGCGTCGCTGGGGCTGTATGTCTCTCTAAGGATCGGCCTGAATCGCCCGTTCTGGGTGATCGGCACGGTCTATCTGGTATCGCAGCCTCTGTCCGGGGCAACACTCAGCCGCGGCCTGTTCCGCCTGCTCGGTACCGTGGGCGGAGCCGTCGCCACCGTCGTGCTGGTGCCACGTTTCGCCAATGCACCCCTGGTGCTGAGCGCCGCGCTCGCGACCTGGATGGCGCTGTGCCTGTATCTGGCGATGCTCGACCGCACGCCACGTGCCTATGCGTTCCTGCTGGCCGGCTATACCACCAGCCTGATCGGCTTTCCTGCGGTGATGGTGCCGGGAGACGTGTTCACCATTGCCATCACGCGGGTGCAGGAAATCGCCATCGGCATCCTGGCCGCAACGCTGGTACATACGCTGGTGCTGCCGCGCCGGGTCTCGATGCGCGTGCACGCGCGGGTTGCTGCCGTGCTGGATGATGCGGAACGATGGACGCGCGACATGTGCGCCGGTGCATCGGACACGGTGCTGGCGACGGACCGCTCGAAAGTGGCAGCTGACCTGCTCGAACTGCATGTGCTGTCGATCCACCTGCCCTTCGACAGTGCCCAAGGCGTGGCCCAGGTGCAGATCCTGCGTGCCCTGCATGACCGGATGCTGGACGTCCTGATGCTGTCCAGCGCGGTGGAAGATTCCATCGCCCGGCTGCGTTCACCACAGGCCAGCGCAATGGATGCAAGGGGCTGGCGCGATCTGCTGCGGGCCAGCCTGGTCGCGCAACAGGCCGAGCTCGACCTGGCCCACGCCGACTGCCGCGTGCTGCAGGCGCAACTGCACACCGCCCGCCCCGATTGGCGCCGGCATGTACCTGCCCGCCTTGCGCGACATACGCAGGGTGCGGTACTTCACCGGGATCATCGGCTTGCCCTGCGCAGCGCGCTGGGCGCGTTCGTCGGCATCCTGCTGAGCTGCGTGTTGTGGATCGTTACCGGCTGGTCGGAGGGCGCGACGGCGGTGTCCATCATCGGCACGGCGTGCGTGCTGTTCGGCACGATCGAAGCGCCTGCGCCGCATGTCATGCGCTATCTGGTGGGGTCATTGATCGGCGTTGCCGTCGGCCTGCTCTACGGTCTGCTGATCTTCCCCGCGCTGTCCGATGTCGTCGGCCTGATTGCCGCGCTGGCGCCTGCGCTGCTGCTGTGCGGATCGTTCCTGGCCCGGCCTCCCTTCATCATGGCTGCCCTGGGCGTGGTGCTGACGTTTCCGCTCATCGCGGGACTGGGCGCGACCAATACGGTCAACATCGTCGGCGCACTCAACAACAGCGTAGCGTTGTTCGTGGGTACGACAATGGCACTGTGCAGCATGCAGCTGTTCCAGACCGCCGATGCGGGCCGCAACCGCGCACGGCTGGAGCGTTCGATCCGTCGGGATATCGCACGACACGCCGCCGGACAAGGTGGCGTGGCCCGGGCCTGGCTCAGCCGCATGCTGGATCGAATCGGGCTGCTCGCTCCCCGGTTGCGGGGCGGTTCCAGTGCCGCAGACGACCTGCGGGCATTGTTTGCGGACGTGCGTGCGGTACGTGCATCCAACCAACTCCGCGCACTGGACAAGTGCCAGGAAAACCCGCAGGTCCGGGTGCTTCATGCGGCGCTGATCGAACGCGTCGCCGCACATTTCAGGGTTCGTGCCCACGCGCCACGCAGCGTCGACGCCCATCTTCTGGAACTGCTCGACCGCATGCGCGAGGCAGCAGTGGCCAGCAGCGGGGATGATCGTGAGCATCTGTCGCACCTGCTCTGCGGATTGCGCCGCGACCTGCTGGCGCCTGCTCTCACCCTTCGGCACTGACCTCATGTTTTCTGATCTCTCCATTGATGGCGTGCTGATCCCCGGCCTGCTCGCCGTGGCCGCCGCCGCGCTGGCGCTGTCGATGCTGACCTCGCGCCTGCTCGCCAGTCTCGGTCTGTACCGCTTGTTCGCCGCGCGACCACTGGTGGGCCTGTCCCTGTTCGTGATCCTGGCGGAGCTGATGATCCGGCTCTCGCCCCTGCTCGAGAAATGAAATGAAACACCTGCTTGCTGTCATCGGGCGCTGGAGCGCTACGCTGGTTGTATTCGCGATTGCTGTCGTCGCCGCGCTGTCCATCTGGAAGCGTTACGAAACACGCCCGTGGACGCGGGATGGACGGGGCCGCGCCGATGTGGTGCGCGTTGCGTCGGACATGGGGGGGCTGGTCACCCAGGTGCTGGTGCACGACAACCAGCGGGTCAGCGCCGGACAACTGCTGCTGGTGCTGGATCAGCCACGCCTGGCTGCCGCGCTTGAGAAGGCCGACGCAGCGGTCAGCAGCGCACGCGCGACGCTGGCGCTGGCCCGCCGCGAATCGACGCGGGACAACGCACTGGGCAACCTGGTCGCCTCGGAGACACGCGAACGCAATGCGGCCAAGGTCGACACCGAGCTGGCCGCCCTGGCGCAGGCACGGGCCGAACAGCGCGTTGCCCAGCTCAACGTGCAACGCACCGAGGTGCGCGCGAGCACCGACGGCATCGTCACCAACCTGGACCTGCATGCGGGCGATTACCTGCAACCGGGCGCGCAGGCGCTGGCGCTGATCGACACCGGCAGCCTGCGCATCGAGGGCTACTTCGAGGAAACCAAGCTGGGCTGCATCACCGAGGGCGATGCCGCCGTGGCGCGGCTGATGGGCGACACCCGCGATGTCCGCGGACACGTTGACAGCATCGCCGCCGGCATTGCCGACGATCAGCGCTCAAGCACGCACAACCTGCTGCCGGCCGTGGCGCCGACCTATACCTGGGTGAGGCTGGCACAGCGCATCCCGGTACGCATCCGCATCGATGATGCGCCGCCGGATACGCGCCTGATCGTGGGTCGCACTGCGAGTGTGACCATCACGCCCTCGGCACCGGGAGCCTGCAAGTGAGCGTGCGGACAGTACGTGGTGGGCTGCTTGCCCTGTTGCTGCCCCTGACGGCCTGCGTATCCGGCCCCGACTATCACCTGCCTGCGAACGCCATCGCAGCTTCACAACAGGCTGCGCGGGCGTTCGTCTCAGGCCAGGACGCATCGTTCAGCCACGACGCGCCACCGGATCGATGGTGGCACCTGTATGGCGACCCCCAGCTTGACGCCTACGTACGCGAAGCACTGGCGGCCAATACCGACCTGCGCGCCGCCGATGCCAACCTTCGGCGCGCCAGCGCCACCGTGCTGGAGTATCGCGCGCGCGGTGCCGTACAGGCCGACGTGGATGCATCGGGCACGCTCACCCATGCCGGTGGCTACACCCAGGCATCGGCCGCGCCACAGTCGTATGCGCTCGGCCTTCACCTCTCCTATCCACTGGATCTTGCAGGCGGCATCCGCCGCGGCATCGAAGCCGCCAACGCCGACGCGGAGGCGGTTGCTGCGGCACGCGACCAGGTCCGCGTGGTCGTCGCTGCGGCCGTCACCCGTGCCTATCTCCAGGTGTGCACCCGCAATCACACGCTCGCTGCAACCCGGCAGGTGCTGGCGGTGCAGCGCGCCACCCTGGACGCAACCCGACGCCTGGCTGCAGGCGGGCGCGGAACGGACTTCGATGTCAGCCGTGCCGGTGCCGCCGTCAATCGCAGCGCGGCGGCGATACCGCACCTGCTGGCGGAACGGCAGGCCGCACTGTTCGAACTGGCCGCATTGATGGGCAGGCTCCCGGCGGACTATCCCAGGGAGGCCGAAGCCTGCCCCCAGCCCCCTGAGCTGGAGCAGGCGCTGCCGGTCGGTGATGGCTGGCAGCTGCTCCAGCGGCGCCCCGACATACGTGCCGCCGAACGCAGCCTGGCCGCCGCGACTGCAATGATCGGTGTCGAGACGGCGGGTCTCTATCCGCAGATCACCTTGGGCGCCTCTTCGGGCGTGGCCGGCACACCGGCGCATCTGCTGTCGGCCGACGGCTTCGGTGCGGGCATCGGTCCCGTGCTGTCATGGCACTGGCCCAACCGCCGCGTGGCCAAGGCCCGCATCGCAGCGGCCGGTGCCAACGCAGATACCGCGCTCGCGTCCTTTGACGGCGTCGTGCTGCAGGCACTGCGGCAGACCGAGACCGCGCTTTCTGCCTGCACGCAGGAGCTTGAACGCGAGCGCAGCCTGGCGCAGGCGCGTGGGGATGCAGCGCGGGCCGCCGGGCAGGCGCAGCAGCTCTACCGTTTCGGCAGGATCGATTTTCTCGACCTGCTTTCGGCCCAGGCCGCGCTGGCAGATGCGGAGTCCGCATTGGCCGTCTCGCGCGCGGAGCGCATTGACCGGCAGATGGATCTTTTCCTGTCGTTGGGTGGAGGCTGGGCTGCAACAGATTCAGCCCCGGGCGGGGTCCAGTGACCCGTTGCCTGGCAGCGGCTGCAGGCCGCGCCGTCTGTTCAGGAATGTACCGCCTACACCCGTATTCATTCACACTGACTGCCCTATATTCCCGCCACAGCGCCGCATGCTGCGGCCATGACGGAGGCATCTCCATGAAGACCACACGCTTGCTTGCCATCGCCTTGACCACCACCACCGCGTTGGCTGCGGCCCCCGCCTTCGCCGATCCGCCGCACCACGCCCGCGGCAACGGCCCGCCGCCGCATGCGGGCGGCCCGCATAACCGCGATGCGCCGCCGCCGGGCTGGCAGAAGAAGGCCTGGCGACGTGGCGAGCGCCTGCCGTGGGCCGAAGTGGACCGCCGCTACTGGGTAGACGATTACGCGCGCTATGACCTGCGCGAACCGGGCCGCGACCGGCGTTGGGTGCGCCAGTCCGATAACGAGTACCTGCTGGTGGAGATCGCCACCGGGCTGATCATCGACGCCCTGCATCGCTGAAGCGACCTGCAGCGTAAGCACACGCAGCGATTTACATCGGTGCAGACACCTTACGACCGGGGCCGCCCCGGTCGGCGGTGTCTGCGCCCACGGCGCCCCGCCCGCCTCCGCGGCCCGCCATGCAGGCCCTCCCGCAGCGCGATATACCCGCACATCAGCGCTGTGGCAAATAGCCCCATCGCCACCAGTATTTCGAATCCCCGATCACCAAAGAGCAGGCGGATGGAGGTCTCCAGTGAGCACAGCCTGCCGCAGCGCAGGCCGTGCTCGTTGAAGCCATGGATGAGCACCAGTACGCCCATCAACGTGCACCACGCCATCAGGGCCAGGCTTGCGATGAAGATGAAAGGTCGATGGATACGCATGCGCTTGCTGCGGTCGTCTACGGTGATGTCAGGCGCGACGTTGCGATCACGCGATCGGAAGCATCCAGTTCCACCGACCAGGCTTCGGTATCTAGTCCCAGCCGGTTCTCATACCACCATCGCTGCGCACAGCGACCACTGCATCCACGGCTGGCATAGCGGGTAAAGGGAACATCGGCGTGCTCCACCACGTCAGGGGGCCCCAGCGCCCGCAGTACCTCGCCCCTGCTCGCCCCGACCGGGACCGAGGCAAGCGCGTGGGAATGCCACGCCGAGATCGCCGAGCAACCGGCCACGTACGCCACGAACAGGCCCGCAAGCCCCCACATTAGTGCCCTCATTGACAGATCCCCTCCTGCGCCGCGCGCCCGCGCATCATCCGCGCAGACCTTCTTCAACGTCAAACCTCGACACGCGGGCCTGTTGCAGCGCCCGGCATCCGTGCTAGCGTGCGCCGTCAAACTCTCCATGGGGTGCAGGATGCGCAATGGAATGGGACGGAATCTGGTGATCGCCTGCATGGCCCTGGCTGTTGCCCCCGCGGCGGCAACAGCGGCCGCAACAGCGACCGCAATGCCGGGCGATCGTGGGCAGGATTTCGTGCAGACACAGGCGATCGCCGCGCGCTGCCAGAAGAGCCTGCCCGGCCTGGAACTGCAGTTGCAGGAGGGCCGCAAGCACTGGCTGTCGACACTCGACGCCGCGCAACTGCAGGCCGCCGAGGCCTATGCCAGCAGCAAGGAAGGCAGGACTCTGGGAAAGAGTGTGGAGCGGGATGCCTCCCGCGCCTTCGGTCGCAATACCTTGTCCGCCGCAGCGACCTGCGTTGGCCTGCTCGCCCAGTACGGCCCGGCCCACCCGCTGCCTTCCGGCACGGCAATGCCGGCCGACCGGGTGCAGCACTACATGCTGCACTTTGCACCGATGGTGCTGGCTCGGCTGCAGTGCGCGCGCCTGGACGGCATCGACGTGGCCGCCCAGCCCGATGGCTCGGAAACCTGGCAGTACCGGGCCTGTGTCCAGACCGAATCCGTGCGCATGGCCCCGCTCGGGCAGAGCTGGTCGATGAGCGATGCGGACCGCAATCGCCTGTTCGACGCACTGACCCGATAGGTCGGACAGTATTCCCCGGGGTAGCAGGAACCATGTTTCCACCCACCACCTGGATCAAGTTGCGATCTGCCTTTCCATTGGCGGCCTGCACGGTGCTATGCGCCTGCGGCCTGGTTACGGACAGTTCGTTCGACACGCTGCGCGAGGCGCTTGACTCCGACATGGTGAACAAGGGATGGATTCCCGGCTGGGTGCCCCACGAGGCGACCGACCTGCGCGAGGTGCACGACCTCGACTCGAACACCAGCGCGCTGGCCTTCACCAAGCCTCCTGCGATACCACTGCGGCTGCCTGCGGATTGCCAGGCAACGACATTCAGTCACAGCGATCCTGTTGCGTTCGATCGATACTGGTGGCCGGGCGACGGGACGCTCAAGTCGTCGTATCGCGTCTTTCGCTGCGCGCCCGAATCCGGAAAATCAGTCTTCGTCGCCATCAACAGGACCGAAGACCACGTGCTCTTCTGGCGAACCTACGCGCGGTGATGCGCCCGCGCCACCCTATTCCTCCCCAGGACCCCATGATGCCCAACGCACGTGCACGCTTCGTCGCCCTCGCCCTGTTGCTCCCGGCGTGGCTGCCGGCCTACGCCACGCAGAATGCCCCCGCCGACGTCAAGGCGATCGAACAGGTGGTCGAAGCGTTCCGCACCTCGCTGATCAACAAGGACAAGCCGACCTACATGGGCCTGTTCTTCTCTGATAAACCGGAAGACATCGGCTGGCAGTTCGTTTCCGAGGATGTGCGCCTGCAGGACATCCGCAAGGCCAAGCCCGATGCGATCAAGGCACGGCAGATTCCCGCCAACAACTTCATCGCGCTGATCGACGGGGCGGTCGCCTCGCCGAAGCCGAAGGAGGAGAAGTTCTCCAACACGAAGATCGAGACGGACGGCGATGTGGCCTCGGTCTCGTTTGACTACAGCTTCCACGACGATGGGGTGAAGACCAACTGGGGCAAGGAAATGTGGCAGCTGGTCCGCACGGAGCAGGGCTGGAAGATCTTCTCGGTGATCTACTCGATCCGCGATTCACGCAGCCCGGGCGATTGAACGTCGCTTGACCGGGCCGAACCCAGGCCGCGATCCATTCAGCAAGGGCATTGGCATTCGGCCATCGATCGGGCAGAGTTCGGCCACGCGCAAGGACGCATGCCATGACCCGCCTGCTGATCATCGAAGACAACCCCGAGCTGGTTGCCAACCTGTATGCCTTCTTTGAACCGCTCGGCTACGTGCTGGACGACGCGCGCGACGGCGCCAGTGGCCTGCGCCGGGCCACGCAGCACGACTACGACGCCATCCTGCTGGACCTGATGCTGCCGCGCCTGGACGGCATGACGCTGTGCCAGAAGCTGCGCCAGGAGTTCCAGAACCCGGTGCCGATCCTGATGCTGACCGCGCGCGATCCGGTCGAAGACCGTGTGCAGGGCCTGGCCCTGGGCGCGGATGACTACCTGGTCAAACCGTTTTCGCTGGTGGAACTGGATGCACGGATCAAGGCCCTCGTACGAAGGGCACAGGGGCGCCAGGTCCAGAGCGTGCTGGCGTGGAAGGACCTGCAGGTGGACACGCGCTCGCCACAGGCCTGGCGGCAAGGCCGCTGCATTGCGCTGACGCCCACGTCGCACAAGCTGCTGATGTGCCTGGTGCGTGCAGCTCCCGCCGTGGTGCGCAAGCAGGAGATGGAATACCTGGTCTGGGGCGACGAGCCACCGGACAGCGGCGCGCTGCGAACCCACATCCATGAGCTGCGCCTGCAGGTGGACCGCAGCTTCGACACCGCGCTGATCACCACGGTGCACAGCGTCGGCTGGCGCATGCAGGCGTGAGCCCTGCCTCCCTCTACCGCCGCCTGAGCCTGCGCACCCGCATCACGATCTCGTTCGTGCTGTTGATGGCCGGTGCCATGGGCTTCATCGTACTGGCCGAACAGGTCGACTACGACCAGGTCCGGACTGCTGTCGTCGCACGGACCCAGCACGGCGAAGTGCAAAGGCTGCAGGCCGCGCTGGATCGTGGCCAACGCCCCGCCCTGCCACCAGGGACCCAGCTGTTCGATGCCCAGGACGTGCCTGTCGTGCTGCGCCAATACGGCCCGGGCTACCACGGCGAAGAGGCGCCCAACGAGTGGCACCTGCGTGTGTTCGACAGTGGTGGCCAACGCTACTACCTGCTGCAGGACGCCGCACCCTATGGCTATCTGGAACACCTGATCAATGCCTTTGCGGCACTGGTCATTTCGGTCTGCGTGTTCGGCGCCTTCCTCATCGGCCGCAAGGTCGCTACCCACGTCATCGCGCCCATCACACGATTGGCCGATGCGGTGCAGGACGGCCACAAGCCCTTTCCCTACCAGGACGCACGCGACGAGATCGGCGTGCTCGCGCGCGCCTTTGCCCGCCATAGTGACGAGCTCGAACGGTTCCTGCATCGCGAGCAGTGCTTCAGCGGCGATGCCAGCCACGAGCTGCGCACGCCCTTGGCCATCATCGGCGGTGCTGCCGAAACGCTGGCCTGCCAGCTTCCGGCCGACAGCCACCTGGTTCCCAGCGCGGCACGCATCCTGCGTACCACCCAGGAGATGCAGCGCCAGCTGACCTGCCTGCTGCTGCTCTCGCGTGCCCCCGGCGCCGTGCCGCGCAACGCGGTGGCCCTGCGTCCGCTGCTCGAATCCTGCATGGAGCGCTGCCAGCCCTGGCTTTCCGGCAAGCCGGTGACCGTTGCGTTTGATGCCCGGCATGACGCCGTGCTGGTCACCAACGCGGATCTGGCGCACAGCATCATCTGGAATCTGCTGCGCAATGCCTGCCAGTACACCGAAAGCGGCGAGGTGCGAATCACCCTCCACGACACCGCACTCATCGTCGCTGACACCGGACCCGGCCTGCCGTCCAGCATCGACCCACGGCAGTTCCAGCGCTTCGCGCCGGGTGGCGCGCACAGCGGCGAGGGGCTGGGGTTGTCGATCGTGCAGCGCATCGTCGAGCACCTGGGCTGGACGATGACCGTGCAATCCTCCGGGCAGGGGTGCCGGTTCACCCTGCGCTGGCCCCGCCCCCCGCATCTGACGGATTCCTGACATCGGGCTGCACATGCTCCGGGCTGCTCCCCCGCTCTGGAGACGGCATGCAGCACCCCAAGGACAGCGGCAAGTACCCGCACGGCAAGACCGGATTGAGCCGCATCTTCCACACCCTCATCCATTCGCGCGATGGCTTCATCGCCACCTTTCGCGGCGAGGCGGCGTTCCGCCAGTTGTTGCTGCTGCACGCGCTGCTGATGGCGGCTGCGTTCGTGCTGGACATCAGCACGGTCGAGCGGGCACTGGTGCTGGCGGTCTGCTTCATCAGCCTGCTGGTGGAACTGCTCAACTCGGCGATTGAAGCCGTGGTTGATCGCATCTCGCTGGAGAAGCATCCGCTGTCCAAGAACGCCAAGGACATGGGCAGCGCCGCGCAGACCACCGCGTTGTTGATGGTGGGTGCGGTGTGGGGCGTGATCCTGCTGGGCTAGCCCGGCAATCCTGACAACTTCCTGATAAGGCCGTTTCGATACTGCGCGCACTCCTGTTCCGCGGAACCTGCTCGTGCGTCAATGCCTCCGTTTCCCGCGGTCCCATCCAATCGTTCTGGTCTGGGCCGCCGCACTGTTCTTCGCCACGATTGGAAACATTGCCCTCTGGAAGACGCTCTGGGGGCTGATCGATCTCAACAGCCTGCGCAGCATGCTGTTCCTGGCCAGCCTGCCGCCGCTGCTGTTCTGCCTGTTCAACCTGCTGCTGACGCCACTGCTGGCACTGCCATTCCTGCGCAGGCCGCTGCTGGTGCTGCTCGTTGTCGTCAGCGCCGCGTGCAGCTACTTCATGCTGCACTACAACGTGCTGATCGATCGCAGCATGGTGCAGAACGTGTTCGAGACCAATCAGGCCGAACTGAACGCCTATCTGTCGCTGCCGCTGCTGTTGACCCTGCTGGCGCTGGGCGTGCTGCCTGCTGCCGGGCTCGCCCTGGTGCGCACCACCAGCGGGGCCGGTTCGATACGTTCGCTGCTGGTGTGGCCGGCCAACGTCCTGGCGTCGCTTGTGGTGCTGCTGGTGATCGGCTTTTCGTTCTACAAGGACTACTCCTCGCTGCTGCGCAACAACCGCTACATCCGCGACCAGGTACTGCCGTTGAACGTGGTGCGCCATACCCACGGCTACCTGAAGAGCCTCTACAGCACCCGCCAGCAACCGTTGCGCCCAATCGGCACGGACGCGCGGCGCTTTCCGGGCCCGCGCCCGAAGCTGGTGGTCATGGTCGTCGGCGAGACCGCGCGTTCACAGAACGTCCAGCTCAACGGCTACCCACGCGCGACCAATCCCCGGCTCTCGCGCAAGGATGGCGTCATCAGCTTCAGTGATGTTTCCTCATGCGGAACCGCAACGGCGATTTCGGTACCGTGCATGTTCTCGCAGATGACCCGCCAGCAATACGACGACGTCCGCGCGGCGACCGAGGAGAACGTGCTCGACATCCTGCAGCGTACCGGCGTCGGCGTGCTCTGGCGCAACAACAACAATGGCGGCTGCAAGGGCGTGTGCGAGCGCGTGCCGACCGAGGACATGCCCGCACTCAAGGTGGCCGGCCGGTGCGTCAACGCCGACGGCACCTGCTACGACGACGTGCTGCTGCATCAGCTCGGCGCACGCATCGACGCCATCCACGGCGATGCCCTGGTCGTGCTGCATCAACTCGGCAGCCATGGGCCGACCTACTTTGAACGGTATCCCGCAGCGTCGCGGGCCTTCAGCCCGACCTGCGACAGCAACCAGATCCAGCACTGCAGCAACGAGGCACTGGTCAACACCTATGACAACACCCTGGTGCATACCGACCAGGTGCTGGCGGAGACCATCGACCTGCTGCAGGGCTATTCGGACCACCGCGACGTTGCGCTGATCTATGTCTCCGACCATGGTGAGTCGCTCGGCGAACGCGGCATGTACCTTCACGGCACGCCCTACTTCATCGCCCCGCGCGAACAGACCCAGGTGCCGATGGTGATGTGGCTCTCAACGGAGTTCAGCCGCAACGCGGGCCTGGACATGGCCTGCCTGCGTGGGAATGCGCTGCGCCGCGCCTACAGCCACGACAATGTCTTCCATTCCCTGCTGGGCCTGTTCGGTGTCAGCAGCAGCGTGTACCAGCGCGATCTGGATGTCTTCGCCGGCTGCCGGGCGACGACCGGCGCGCCGCTCGCCACCGCGCCGGCCAAGCGGCACCGGCTGATGCCGGTCACCGCCCGGAACGTGGCACGCTACTGTGCGGCAAGGGCGAAATCCAGGCCGGCGCATACCGCCGCCACCTGGGCGTCGTTGCATTCCTGCGGGTTGGTGCGCGGGCTGTCCGGGTAGACCTCGGTGGTGGTGGCAAAGCGTGCATCAGTGAAGCCGGCGCAGGCACCAATCGAACGCGATTCGCCCCAGACCACGCCCGGCGACTGCAACGGCAGGCCGACCAGGTTGCCCTCGGCGTCGGCCGGGGCGATATGGGTGACCGGGGCGACGGCGGCGATCAGGGCCTTCTGGAACTCGGCCTGCGGATCCTCGCTGTTGCCGATCACGTAGAAGCCGTCCGGAATCGTGTCGCGCTCGAACGGCTTGCCGTCGCGGGCGCAGCGGGCCGGATCGAACTCGTGCAGGTCGCTGTCGGTGGTCTCGTGCAGGTCCAGGTGCACCAGCAGGTTCGGCTTGCGCTCGGCCACCCAGCGCATCAGCGCGGCGGCTTCCTCGATCTGGCCGCCGTCACGGAAGCTGCGGTTCGGGTCGACGGCATCCGGGTTCCAGCGCTGGATGCGCTCGTAGCCCCATGGGCTGACGCACGGCGCCACGATCAGGTTCAGCCGGCCCAGGTAGCGCTCGGCCTGCTGTTCCAGGAACTGCAGGGCGCCATGCACGCCACTGGTCTCATAGCCGTGCACGCCGCCGGTGATCAGCGCGGTCGGCAGCGCCGGGTTCCAGTCGTGGTTGACCACGGCGAACAGCGGGTAATGGTCCGGCGCGTAGTCCAGCTGACCGTACTGGATCACATCGAAGCTGTCGTCCAGGCGTTCAAGCGCGGCCACCACATCGTCGTGGTAGCTGCGCTGGCGCTGCTGGCGGGCCCGCCACTGTGCGCGTTCCGCGTCGCCCCAGGGCTGTCCGGGGGTGCCGATCGGGTAGAACTGCGCAACAGTCATTGGGGAACTCCAGGGGTCGAACGGATGGGTGCAGCCGGACATTCTAAGCCTTGTCGCGCCTGCGGGCCCCTCCCCCCGGCCCCGCCTTCATCCAGGCCGGGTCATCTGGTTGTAAAATCAACGGTTTTTGGCCCCTCACCCCTTGATGGCGAACGCAGCGCAGCCGGTCCTGGGTGGACCGGAGTTCCTCCGCCTGCTCGCCCGTCTCAGCGACGGCGCGATGCCGGCCACCAGTCCCGCCCTGACCGATCGCCTCGGCCAGTGGGTGGACTGGAGCCGCGCCGTGGCCCTGTCCGGGGCGCTCGGCGGACGCCTGCCCGAGCCCGGTGAAGCCGCCGAAGCGCTCGAGGATGTGCTGGCCGACTGCGCGCAGGCGCACGCCAGCCTGCTGGCCTCGATCAGTGAGGATGCCGAAGCCGAGCGCCTGCTGGACCTGGCCGAAGCCGCCGCTGTACCCAACTTCGCCTCGCTGCGCCAGCGCTATCGGGTGCTGCAGCAGGCCATCCAGACGGCCACCGGGCGCCTGCGCGGCCGCCTGCGCGACCAGCTGGTGCAGGTTTCACCCGAGCTGGCGCGGCTGGCCGAGGTCGATGCGGTGATGGAACAGACCCTCACCCCGCGCGAGCACAGCCTGCTGGCCACGGCGCCGGCGGTGCTCGGCGCCCGTTTTGAACGCGTGCACGGCCAGCCCGGCTGGCGCGCGGCCTTCCGCCATGACATGCGCACCCTGCTGCTCGCCGAGCTGCAGCTGCGCTTCCACCCGATCGAAGGGCTGCAAGACGCCCTGCGCTCCCACTGACCGGAACACCATGTCCAGAACTGTTTTCCATGTCGTTGTTTTCCTTGTCGGCCTGCTGGCCGTGTGCTGGATCGGCATTGGCTACGTTTCGGTGCATCCGCTGGGTGCAGCGGTGGCGGCGATCATCGCGGCCTGCTACATCGCCGGTGGCGTGGAGCTGTATCGCTACCGCCAGGCCAGCAACGGCCTGCGCAGCGCGCTGAACGACCTGTCCAGCGCGAAGGAAAGCCTCGCCGCCTGGCTGGAACGCGTGCCGCTGGGCCTGCGCAACGCCGTGCGCCTGCGCGTGGAAGGCGAGCGCACCGCCCTGCCCGCACCGGTGCTGACCCCATACCTGGTTGGCCTGCTGGTGCTGCTGGGCATGCTCGGCACCCTGCTGGGCATGATGGACACGCTGCGTGGCACCGGCCTGGCGCTGCAGAGTGCGACCGACATGGCCGCGATCCGCGGCTCGCTGGCCTCGCCGGTGCAGGGCCTGGCGGTGGCATTCGGTACCTCGATCGCCGGTGTGGCCAGCTCGGCCATGCTCGGCCTGCTGGCGGCATTGCTGCGTCGTGACCGCCTGCAGGCCGTGCAGCAGCTGGACCGCGCCATTGCCGGCGACCTGCATCCGTACTCGCAGGCCTGGCAGCGCGCCGAATCGCTGCGCCTGCTGCAGGCACAGTCTGCGGCGCTGCCGGCGCTGGTCGACCGCCTGCAGGCGATGACCAGCACTTTTGAACAGCACAGTGCGGCCGCCAATGAGCGCCTGCTGGCCGGCCAGGCCGAGTTCCTGACCCAGAGCCAGGCCCTGCAGGAACGCCTGGCCGTCTCGCTGCAGCAGTCGCTGCGCGAAGGGGCCGAAGCCAGCGCCGCCGCCATCGGTGGTGCGCTGCAGCCGATGGCCGAAACCACCCTGGCTGGCCTGGCCCATCACGGCGAAGCACTGCATGCCCGCGTCGAGCAGGCCGTGCAGCAGCAGCTGGCCGGCCTGAGCGAGGGTTTCGAGCGCAGCCGCGTCGCCACCGAGGCCAGCTGGGCCAAGGTGGTGAGCGAGCAGACCCAGGCACAACAGGCGCTGGTCAGTGATCTGCGCCAGCACCTGCAGGCCTTCAGCGATGGCCAGGGCACGCACGCCGAAGCACTGGTCGCGCGTATCGGCGAGCGCCTGCAGGCCGATGCCCGCGGCAATGCCGAGGCATGGCGCGCCGCCGCCGAACAGCAGCAGGCACTCAACAGCGCGCTGGTCGAACGCCAGCAGCAGGCGTTGCTGGCCTCCAGCGAGCATCTGGACGCGCGCGCGCAGGCGCTGCTACAGGCGCTGGAGCAGCACCACAGCACCAGCCAGGCGCTGCTGCAGGACCACGAACTGCAGCGTTCGCAGCAGTGGCAGGCCGCGCAGGCCGCTGCCGCGGCCGCGCACGCCGAACTGCAGGCTGGCCTGGACAGCCGCGAGCAGCAGCGCCAGGCGCGCTGGGACGCGATCAGCGCCGAGCTGCAGCAGGCCCACGCCGCGCTGCAGGCGCAGCTGCAGGCCGGCGACGAACAGCGCCTGCAGCGCTGGAGCGAAGCCTTGCAGCACGTTTCCAGCGACCTGGCCGAGCGCCTGCAGGCCAACGGCGAACACCTGGCTGCGCAGCAGCAGCAGGTCTGCGACACCCTGGCGGCCACCGCACAGCAGATCGGCGAGAACGGTCGCGCGCAGGCCAGCGCCACGCTGGCTG
Source organism: Stenotrophomonas sp. CASM110 (assembly GCF_049384345.1). NCBI lineage: Bacteria > Pseudomonadati > Pseudomonadota > Gammaproteobacteria > Lysobacterales > Lysobacteraceae > Stenotrophomonas > Stenotrophomonas sp. CASM110. The sequence goes on along the minus strand of NZ_JBMRGI010000010.1, from coordinate 15,939 downwards.
AAGTGTCTACCCTGCTGCAGACCGCCGCGGCCGCGCCCAAGGCTGCTGCCGACGTCATTAACGAGCTGCGCAGCACGCTGTCCGAGAGCCTGGTGCGTGACAACGCGATGCTGGAAGAGCGCGGCCGCCTGCTGGCCACCGTGCAGACCCTGCTGGATGCGATCAATCACGCTTCGCACGAGCAGCGCACCGCTGTGGACGCACTGGTCGGTGGCTCGGCCGAGCTGCTGGAGCGGGTTGGCAATCGCTTCACCGACCATATCGCCGCAGAGACCGGCAAGCTGGATGGCATTGCCGCAGCGCTCAACGGCAGCGCTGCCGAAGTGGGCCAGCTGGCCGGCACGTTCGGCGAAGCGGTCGCGCAGTTCGGCAGTGCCGCCACCGAGCTGTCCGGCCGCCTGGAACAGATCGGCGGCGCACTGGATGCCTCGCTGGCCCGCAGCGACGAGCAGCTGGCCTACTACGTAGCCCAGGCGCGCGAGGTGGTCGACCTCAGCCTGCTGTCGCAGAAGCAGGTGATGGAAGAACTGCAGCAGCTGGCCGCGCGCCGCGGCAAGGCCGGCAGCGCATGAGCGACGAGCTGGAGGTCGACGGCGGTTCGCATGCCCCGATCTGGGCAGCCTTCGGCGACCTGATGTCGGTGCTGCTGGGCGCGTTCGTGCTGATACTGGTCGGTGTGGTCGCCGTGCAGCTGGAGCTGTCGCAGCGACTGGACCAGGAAGTGAAGCAGCGCCAGGCCGAAGCCAAGCGTCTGCAGACCCTGGAACAGGCGCTGGCGGGCCCGCTGGCGGCCGGTCGCGTGACGCTGGTGGATGGCCGCATCGGCATCAGCGGCAGCGTGCTGTTCGCGCTGAACTCCGACCAGCTGCAGCCGGAAGGCCAGGAGCTGCTGCGCAGCCTGGCCGCACCGCTGGCCGCCTACCTGGGCAGCCGCGAAGAGATCCTGATGGTCAGCGGCTTCACCGATGACGCGCCGGTACGCGAAGGCAACCGGCGTTTCGCCGACAACTGGGAGCTGTCGGCGCAGCGCTCGCTGACCGTGACCCGCACCCTGATCGCCGATGGCGTACCGGCTGACGCCGTGTTCGCCGCTGCGTTCGGCAGCGAGCAGCCGGTCAGTTCCAATGCCGATGAGGAAGGCCGCGCACGCAACCGTCGCGTCGAGATCGCGCCGATTCCCAAGCCCAAGGCCCCGGATGCCAAGTAAGCCGCCAGCGCTCGAAGGCCTGCGCGCACTGGTGCGCGACCTTGATGCAGGGTCGCGCTCGCTGCCGCATTACCCGCAGGTGCCGATGCTGCAGCAGGTGCAGCGCGAGTGGTCGGAGCTGCGCAGCGAGCTGCAGGTGCGCCGCTCCCTGCGCGCCGAGGCCCCGGCTGACGGCGGCCCGCTGAACTCGGCGGTGCTGGTGCAGCGCATGCTGGACACGATGCAGGCCACCAGCCCCGGCTACCTGCGCCACTTCATCGACTACGTGGACACCTTGTCCTGGCTGCAGGCACTGCAGGATGGCGCCGCCAGTGGTGCGGATAGCGCAAAGCCGAAGCGCACGCGCAAGCCGCGCCAGACGCCGAAGGAGTAGCGCCGGCTGCTGGCCGGCGGCTACGCGTCTCCGCGCGGGTCATGGGGTTGCCGGCCAGCGGCCGGCACTACCATCGCGGGTGCTCTGTGCGCCGGAACACGATCTGCGCTGCGCTTCGGTTCTGCCGTGGTACTGCCGGCCGCTGGCCGGCATCAGACCGGACCGAACACGGCCGAAGCGCACTCAAGCGGCGCTGAACGGCGAATGGCCGCGCTGAACATTGACTGGTAGTGCCGGCCGCTGGCCGGCATCACACCCAGACCGACCACGCATGCGGATACTCGCCAATCTGCCCAGCAAGACCGGCGCGTACCGGATTCCCCAGGATGTACAGCGCTTGCCGCGCCATCGACTCCTCGGCCCTCACGGCATGATCGAAGTAGCCGGGCTGCCACACCGTACTTCGACGGCCCGCCAGGCGATTCAGGGCAAGCGCGCTCGACGATTTCATCCGGCGTGCGATGTCTGGAAGGTCAGCTGCGCGCAGCTCGAACATCCAGTGGACGTGATCCGGCATGGCGACCCATGCGTGTGACCGTACGAGCCCGCGCTGCTCGATGTAATCGAACTGGTCGATCACACATGCTGCTGCAGCTTTACTTTCAAGGAGCCGGCGGCGCTGATGCGTGGTAGTTGTCAGAACGTAGACCTGGCCGATGATCGAGTAACGGCCCAGGCGGAGGCGATGGCTGCTCATGCGCCATGGTGGGTCGATCATTGCGCGTTGGCTGGCGGGCCATGGCTCGACGGGGGTTGGGAGATGTCTGAAGGTGAATGAGGTTGCCGGCCAGCGGCCGGCACTACCGGGGGCCGTAGGTTGCCGGCCAGCGGCCGGCACGACCACAGCCGGCAGGCGGCCGTCGGGGCTCAGCCGCGCAGGGTGGCGCCGCCGTCGACGTACAGGTCGCTCATCGCCACGTGCCCGGCCTGTTCCGAGAGCAGGAACATCACCGAGTGCGCGATGTCCTCGGGGGTGGCCAGCTTGCGCAGTGGAATGCCGGCCTTGTAGGTCTCCAGGCTGCCGGCGATCACCCGCTCGGCACCGTGCTCGTCCTGCCACATGCCGGTCTGCATCGGGGTCAACGTCGATCCCGGGGCGACGATGTTGCAGCGGATTCCCAGCGGCGCCAGTTCCAGCCCGAGGCAGCGGGTGAACATGGTGGCGGCGGCCTTGGATGCCGCATAGGCGGCCATCCCGTGCCGCGGCACACCGGCCGCATTCGAGCTGACGGTAACCATCGCGCCCTGTCCGCGCGGCGACATCACCCGCGCCAGAGCACGCCCGACATGGAACACGCCGTCGGTGTTCACCGCGAACACCCGGCGCCAGTCGTCATCGCCGGTCTCGGTCACGCCGCCCACATGCAGCACACCGGCCACGCTGGCGGCCAGCATGATCGGTCCGATGCTGGACTCGACCCGATCCACCAAGGCGTCGACGGCCGCACTGTCGGTCACGTCAAGAGCAAACGCCTGCACACGTGCATCCGCGAACATGGGTGCTTCGCGATCAGTCGCCACCACGGTGCAACCGGCCGCGGCCAACAGCCGTACCAGTGCCTCACCGATGCCCCCGGCGGCACCGGTCACCAGCGCCACACGACCTTCAAAACCGGTCAATTGCATGTTGCGGTCTCCTGTTGCTCGTCCCAGTGGCGCAACCGCGCCGACAACCACGGTGCCAGCTGCGCCACCGCATCGCGGCCGGTCAGTTCGGCGTGCAGGAACGGCAGTTCCAGTGCCTGCACCTTGCGCGCGTGGCTCCGCCACAACGTTGACTGCAGCTGTGGCCGCGCCTGGTGATCCCGGCCAGCGCGGACGTGCACCAGCGTGCCCTCGAACGGCCGGTGGATATGTTCACGGATCAGCCGATTGGTACCGGTCACCGCGCGCACCACGCCGTCAAGCACCACATCCGGCAGGCTGCCCAGTGCACTCCCGCCGCGACGCAGGAACGCGAGTATGCGTTCCCGGCTGTCCAGTTCCGGATGCGCATCCGGGTCATGGCCGGCAATCGCCAGTAGTGCCCGCAGTGCGGCGACGGCGTCCGGTTCAGGCTCGGCCCGCCAGCACTCGCTGGGATAGGCGTCCAGCAGCACCAGCTCTCCAACGTCGCGGCCGATCTCATGCAGCCGCACCGCCATCGCCTGGGCCAGGATGCCGCCCACCGACCAGCCCAGCAGATGCACCGGCCCCTTCGGCTGCAGTGCGACCACGCGCTGTACGTAGTCGTTGGCCATCGCCTCGATGCTGCTCGGCAGTGGCAGCAGCGCGTCCAGTGCCGGCGACTGCAGGCCATACACCGGGCGGGCTGGTTGCAGTGCCCGGGCGAGCGTGCGGTAGTTCCAGGCGATGCCACCGGCCGGGTGCAGCACGAACAGCGGCGTGGGCCCGGCAGCGTCGGTTGCGGCCAGCGCGATCACCGGCCCCAGCGCGTGATCGGCCAGCGCGGGTGGCGCGGCAATACGAACCGCCAGCGCGGCCACGGTGGGCTGGGCAAACAAGGCGCCCAAACCCAGATCGCAGCGCCAGCGCTGCTCGATCGCCAGCAGCAGGTGCACCGCCGACAGCGAGTCACCGCCGAGACTGAAGAAGTCCGCATCCACCGCCACCGGCGCCTCACGCCCAAGCGCCTGTGCGAACAGCAACGCCAGCTCCTGTTCCAACGGCGTGCGCGGCGCCAAGCCGGCAACTTCACGTTGCGGTGGCTTCGGCAACGCATTGCGGTCGAGCTTGCCGTTGGCGGTCACCGGCCAGTGGTCCACACCAACGATGGCCGAGGGCACCATGTAGTCCGGCACATGCGTGGCGAGGTGGCTGCGCAGCATTACGGCATCGGCAAGCGCGGTCGGCACATAGGCCACCAGACGCGCTTCGCCGGGAGCATCCTGGCGTAGCAGCACTTCCACCCGCTCCATGCCCGGCAGTTCGCGCAAAGCCGCCTCGATCTCGCCCAGTTCGATGCGCAGGCCGCGCAGTTTCACCTGATGGTCGCTGCGGCCCAGGTACTCCACCGCACCATCGCGGCGCCAGCGCGCCACGTCGCCGGTGCGGTAGATGCGCTCGCCCGCCAGGAAAGGATCGGCAAGGAAGCGTTCGGCGGTCAGATCGTCGCGACCGAGATAGCCGCGTGCCAGCTGCACGCCGCCCAGGTACAGGTCACCGGCCACACCGACCGGCACCGGCTGCATCCGGGCGTCCAGCACGTACAGGCGGGTGTTCCAGACCGGGAAGCCGATCGGCACCGGCCGCGAGCGATCCTGCGCTGACGCCGGCCAATAGCTGACATCTACTGCGGCCTCGGTCGGGCCGTACAGGTTGTGCAGTTCTGCGCGCACGCGCGCATGGAAGCGGTCGCGCAACGCAGCGTCCAGCGCCTCGCCACTGGTGAATACGCGGCGCAGCTGCAAACCTTCGGAGGCCGGCGCAGCGAGGAAGGCGTCGAGCATCGACGGCACGAAATGCGCGGTGGTGATGCCATGGCCCCGGATCAAGCGCGCCAGTTCAGTGGGATCGCGATGCGCATCGGGCCTGGCAACCACCAGCGTTGCCCCGCACAGCAGCGGCAGGAAGAATTCCCAGACCGAGACATCGAAGGTGGCCGGGGTCTTCTGCAGCACGCGGTCATCGGCGCCGATGCCGTAGTGCTCGCGCATCCACAGCAGGCGATTGACGATCGCGCGGTGTTCGACGACCACGCCCTTGGGCTCGCCGGTCGAACCGGAGGTATAGATCACATAGGCGGCATCGCTGGGCGCAGGATCCGCCCATGGCGCCGCAAAATTCAGCGCGGTCCACTGCTCCGGCGCGAGCACCGGCACACCGGCCACGCGCACCGATACGTCTGGCGCAGCCAGTACGCACACCGGCTGCGCCGACGCAAGAATACGTGCCAACCGCTCGTCAGGATGGGCAAGGTCCAGCGGAAGATAGGCCGCGCCTGCGCGCAGCACCGCGACCAGCGCGAGCACCAGTTCCAGCGAGCGCGGCAATGCCACCGCGACTACGCTGCCCGGGCCGACGCCCATCCCGCGCAGTTGTGCGGCAAGCGCGAAACTGCGCGCTTCCAGCGTTGCATAGTCGAGCGTAGTGTCGCCGAACACCAGCGCCGGCGCGTGCGGATCCCGATCCATGCCCTGCTGCAGCAATTCAACCAGGGTAGTCTCGGGAAGCGCATGCGCGGTGGCATTGAAACCGTGCAGCACCTGCTGCGCCTCCTCAAGCGTCGCCAAAGGCACGGCTGCAATATCGTCAGCCTGCAATGCTGCCGACACGAAATGCAGCAACCGCGCTGCATGCGCCTCGACATCCTCGCGACTGTACAGCGCGGGATTGGCCTCGATCTCCAGATCGAGAAGGTGCTGGCCATCGCCACGGAAGCCCAGTGTCAGATCATCCACCGGCCCGGTGCACAGCACCTCCAGCGTCGCCTGCACGCCGGCCAGCGCCAGCGGCTTGTAGAACGGCTGCACATTCACCAGCGGACCGTGCAGGCGCTGCTGCGCGCCGACCAGCCCCAGGTCGCGGCGCAGCTGCTCACTGCGGTAACGGCCGTGCTTGCGACCCTGGCTGAGCTGCCGGCCCAAGCCGCGGGTGAAGGCCTCGACGCTGCCCTCGCCGGCCGCTACGCGCAGCGGCAACACGTTCATCACCATCGCCGGCACCCGCGCCGACGCGTTGCCGAGCCGGCCCATGTAGGGCACGCCCAGCACCACTTCATCGGCGGCGCTCATCCGCCGCAGGTACTCGGCCGCCAGCGCGGCCAGCACATCCGGCCAGGGCTGCAGCCAACGTGCCGAGGCCTGCAGCAGCTGCTCACGGAAGGCCGCATCGAGCGGCTGCACCCAGCGCAGCGCATCGTCGCTGGCCGCCACGGTACCCGCCAGGCCCACGCCCGCCGGCGCCCCCTGCAACTGCTCGCGCCACCAGCGCCCGGCCTGCGCACGACGCGGGTCGGCACGATAGGCGGCGTCATCCGCCAGCACGCCCGCCAGCCCTGGCAGCGGTTCAGCCATGCGACCGGCATGCAACGCGCACACGCGATCGGTGAACAGCGCCATGCCGTAGCCATCGGCGGCCAGATGATGCACGCGCAGGTACCAGACCCAGCGCTGCCCGCCCAGGTCAAACAACACCTGCTGACTGATCCGGTCACGGGTGGGATCGACCGGGCTCAGACGGTCGGTGTGCATCAGGTTGCGTGCCGCAGCGGCGGGATCCGCCGCGGTGGAAACATCGCGCACCGAAAGCAGCGGCACGTGTGCCGGGTCATGCCACTGCAGCGGCTGGCCATCGGCCCCTTCGGCAAAGCGCAATGCGAAGGCCTGGGCCTCGCCTGCAGCCTGGTCTGCCGCTGCAATGAACGCGGCCACGTCCAACGGGCCGTCGATCCACACCGCGTGCGCGGTATTGAATGACGGATTGTCCGGTGCCAGCCGCTGTGCGAACCACAGTCCGGCCTGGGCCTCGGTCAATGCCACCGGTGTGGCCAGCGCAGCGGCGTTCATGCGTTCTGCGCGGCCTGCAGTTGCTGCACCACAGCCCACCACTGGCGCAGCGTGGTGTGCTCGGCCAACTGCGAGAACTCCAGCGGCAGGCCGGTGTTGCCCCAGGCCAGGACCAGGCCGAGCATGCGCATCGAGTCCAGGTCCAGGTCGATCAGGTTGTCGTCGTCACCGATATCGGCCGGGGCACATTCCAGCACGCGCGCCACGTCGGCACGCATCCGCTCCAGATCCAGCACCTCACCCGTGGCGGCCATCACAGCACCTCCAGCAACTGGTCGGTGGTCATCGGTACGCCACAGGTGCGGGCAATCCAGTGCAGGGCCTGATCATGATCGGCGCGCGAGAAGTCCGCCACGGCATCGGCGGCGATGAAGGCCTCGATATCACGCTGGAACGCTTCGACCACGGTCGCGGTGCAGCCGATGTGCGCGTATACGCCGGTCACCAGCAACTGGTCGCGTCCACGCACCCGCATCAGCGTCTCCAGGTTGCTGCGCTGGAACGCGCTGTAGCGGTGCTTCACCAGCACGTGCTCGCCAGGCTGCGGTGCCAGTGCCTCGATGATTGGTTCATGGTCGGCGCTGCGACGCATGCCTGGTCCCCACAGGTCGGCCTGCAGGCCACGGTCACGGCGGTCCTGGTCGCCATGCTGGGCGGTGTAGAACACCGGAATGCCGTGCGCGCGGCAATGCGCCAGCAGCCGTGCGATGTTGTCCACTGCCGGCCGCAGCGGTGCGTTGCCGGCCTCGAATGCGGCCAGGAAATAGCGCTGCATGTCGTGCACCAGCAGCGCGACACGATCGCGCTGCGGGCGCCACGGGCCGCGCGCCTGCGGCAGTTCGGCGGCAGTCGGCAAGGGGTAATCGGTGATACGGGGCAGCGCCATCAGCGCGTTCCTCCTGTCTGTTGCAGATGACGCGCACGCAGCTGCGCGCGCAGTTCGCGGCGGCTGATCTTGCCGACCGCGGTGGTATCGAAACTGTCGACGAACACGACCTGGTCGGGCACCTTGAACGCGGCCAGGCCGCGCCCGCGCATCCAGGCCTTCAGTGCCGGGGCCTTGATCGGCTCACCCTGCTGGATCACGAACGCGCAGCTGCGCTCACCGAGATACTCGTCAGGAATGGAGACCACGGCGGCGTCGAACACGCCGGGGTGGGCCAGAAGGTGATCTTCGATCTCCTCGGCGGAGATTTTCTCGCCCGCCCGGTTGATGTGGTCACCGGCACGGCCCTGCACCACCAGGTAGCCTCCGGGCAGCTGCTGCACGCGGTCGCCGGTGCGGTAGAAGCCGTCGTCGGTGAACGAACGCGCATTGGCCACCGCATCGTTGTGGTAGCCACGGATGGTGTAAGGGCCGCGGGTCAGCAGATGCCCTACCTCGCCTTCCGGCACCGGCTGGTCATGGTCATCGACCACGCGCACCTCGTCGTCCGGGCTGATCGGCCGGCCCTGGCAGGCTACGATCAGTTCTTCCGGATCATCCAGCCGTGTGTAGTTCACCAGGCCTTCGGCCATGCCGAACACCTGCTGCAGGGTGCAGCCCAGGCCGTCAATCACCCGCCGTGCGGCTTCCGGCACCAGTTTGGCCCCGCCTACCTGCAGTACCTGCAGGCTGGACAGGTCGTGCTTGCTGGTGGCGGCGGCCTGTGCCCACAACAGCGCCAGCGGCGGCACCAGCCCACAGCAGGTCACTTGCTCGCGCGCGATCAGCGGGAAGGCCGCGTCCGGCCCCGGACCGGGGCTGAGCACCACGCGGGCACCGGCATACAGCGCGCCGAAGAAACCGGGCGAGCTCATGGGGAAGTTGTGCGCGGCCGGCAGCGCGACCAGATACACGCTGTCGCGGTCGATGCCGCAGAGGTCATTGCTGGCACGGAACGAGTAGATGTAGTCGTCGTGGGTGCGTGGAATCAGCTTGGACAGCCCGGTGCTGCCACCGGAGATCTGCAGGAACGCCACCGACTGCGGGTCCGGGTCGGCCGGCAGCTGGTTGCGGTCTCCCTGCAGCGCCTCGAGCGCGGTGAACTCTGCTGCGTCGCCATCGATGACCACGTGGCGCAGCGCCGGCACCTCGGCCTGCAGCGCCCGCGCCAGCCCGCGATGATCATAGCCATCATGCAGGTCGGTAGTGATGTAGGCACTGGCTTCGGCCTTGTTGGCGAAGTGCACCAGCTCGGTGATGCGGTGCGCCGGCAGCGCATACACCGGCACCAGGCCGGCGCGGAACAGCCCGCATACGGTGGCGATGAACCCGGCGGTGTTGCCCAGCTGTACCAGCACCCGCTCACCGGGTTGCAGGCCGAGTGCCAGCAGTCCGGCACCGATGCGACCGGCCTCGTGCCACAGCTGCGCGTAGCTCAGGCGCACATCGCCAGCGACCACGGCGATGTCATCAGCGTAGCGTTCCGCACGCTCACGCAGGAACGCCGGGAAGGTCTCGCCGCGCCAGTAGCCCGCCTCGCGATAGCGCGCCACCAGCGCATCGGGCCATGCCTGCTGCAGTGGCAGGCGGGAAGAAACAGTGGGCGTGTTCATGCAGCAGGCTCGATGACGGGCGCGGCGTCGGTGACGCCCAACGCGTTCAACAGGGCAGCAAACTTCGCCGCGGTTTCGGCGACCTCGGCCTCGGGCTGCGACTGGGCAACGATGCCGGCGCCGGCGTACAGGCGCAGCTGCGTGCCCTGCAGGCGTGCGCAGCGGATCGCCACATACCAGTCACCATCCCCTTGCGCATCCAGCCAGCCGACCGCACCGGCATAGAAGCCACGCGGCACCGGCTCAAGCTCGCGGATACGCTGCAGTGCCGCCAGCCGGGGTGTACCGCAGACCGCCGGCGTTGGATGCAACTGCGCCAGCAGCTCGGCCACCGATGTCTTCGGATCCTTCAGGGTGGCGTGGATGCGGGTGCCGAGATGCCACATGCTGGCGGTGGCATGCAGCACCGGGCGCGGCTGCGCATCGATGTGGCTGCAGTACGGCGCCAGGCCCTCGATGATGGCCTCGACCACGTGGCGGTGCTCGTCATGGTCCTTGTTCGAAGCCAGCAGCGCCTGCGCGGCGCGCTCGTCCTCGGCGGCATCGGCACTGCGGCGCGCGGACCCGGCCAGCGGGTGCGACAACAGCTCGGCGCCACGCTTGCGCAGCAGCAGCTCCGGTGTTGCGCCGACCAGCCAGGCCGGTGCGTGCCCCGGTTCAACCGGAAGCGGCACCGCATAGGTCGCCACCGAGGGATCCGCGCCCAACCGCGCCAGCAGCACCTCTGGAGACAGCGCATGGCGGCTGTGCGCCAGCAGGCTGCGCGCCAGCACCACCTTGTGCAGGTCCTGGTCGGGCGCGCGCAGCGCCTTCACTGCCGCGGCAACCGCAGCTGCATAGTCCTGCGCTGCGGGCTCCGCCTGCAGCGGGCCCTGCAGCGCCGGCGCCGCCCGTGGTTGCAACGGCAGGGCCGGCAGCAGGCGCTCGGGCTGGTACAACGCGTCGTCGGCACGCGGTTCGAATGGCACCGCACCGACCAGCAGGCCCGGACCGCCACGCTGCTGGGCGAAGAAGGCCGCAACGCGCTCCGCCAAGGTTGCCAGCGCGCCACCCGGCAGCGCGAGGCGGCAACCGCGTGCGTGCACATGCTGGCCTGCATGCTGCAGCAGGAACAGCGACGCGTCGTCAGTGCTCTCCAGCGGCGCGGGCGCAGCCTCCGGCCACGCGCCCTGCATCAGGGAATCGTTCATGGGGTCTCCTTCATCCGATGCGCTGCAGCCAGCGCGCACAGCAACAGCAGCAGCGCGCCGACCAGCAGGTATGGCAGGCTGGGCCCGCCGCGATACAACAGCGTGCCGAGCATCGGCCCGGCCACCATGCCCAGCCCCTGCGCGGCAGCGACCGTGCCCGCTGCGGCACCCTGCTCGTGCGCTTCCACCGCGTCGGCGGCCAGCGCCTGGAACGAGGGGAATACGAAGCCCATGCCGAACGCGGCCAGCGCGTATGCCGCCGGCAACTGCCAGCCCTGCTGCACGCCCGCCACCGAAGCAAAGCCAATGCCGGAAATCAGCGCGCCGAGGATGATCCAGCGGCGCGGATGCACCTCCAGCTTCATCACCAGCGCCTGCGCCAGGATCAGGCCGACGCCGACCGCTGTGAGTGCAATGCCGGCCATGCGCGCGCCCGCAGCCGCATCCAGGCCCAGGCGATCAATCGCGAAGAAGCCGACCGTGACCTGCGCGATGGTCACCGAGACCATGGCGATGAACGCCGCCAGCTGCGGCAGGCGCAGGCGCGTGTCGAGGCGACTCATCGGCGTGCGGCGTTGTGAGGACGCACCCACCACGGGCGGCGTGGCCGGCAGCCGCCAGGCCAGCAACGCCAGTGCCAGCAACGGCAGCAGCGCGGCCACGTACAGCGCCAACGACAGGTTCGTATAGGCCAGCCAGCCCGCGGCGGCCGGGCCGAGCACCATGCCCAGCGCGTTGGCGCTGCCCAGGCGGGCGAGGAATTTCGCACGTTGGCCGGTCGGCGCCTTGTCGGCGATGAGCGCGGCTGCGGTAGGAGGCACCGCCGCATAGAACAGGCCGATCAGGCCACGCGCGCCGACCAGCACCAGCACTGACACCAGTACCGGCGGCACCGCCTGCAAGGCAATGTCGATGAACACCGCCAGCGCGATGTAGACCACGGTGTAGGCACTCATCGCCAGCATCAGCACGCGCTTGCGGCCGATGCGGTCGCTGAGCTGGCCCCAGGGGCGCGCGGCCAGCATCCACAACACGCCTGCGGCAGTGACCGACAGGCCGGCATGCCACTCGGACAGGCCGAGCATGCGGACCACCGGGCCGATCACGGCGACGAAGGACATCATCGCCATGGTGCCGATCAGGGCAGCCAACACCAGCGCCGGCAAGCCGGGAACGACGGGACGTGCATGCATGGAACACCAGCCGTAACAGGAAAGGATGGGCGGGCGCACCTGCGCGCCCCACCCGGCACCGGCCCCGCTCAGGACCAGACGCCACCCTTAAATGATAACGGCTCGTATTTGCATTTGATACCCATTCTCTTGAATGGGCATGCAACAGCGGGTTCAGCGCATCGCACGCAGGCCCAGCAGGCCACGGCGCTTGAACCACCACTCCAGCGGCAGCGTCACCAGCGGCGGGATCGCCGCCAGCAGCGCCAGGGCACTGGCCCACCACGGCCAGCGCAGGCGCACTGCCGCAAACAGGGTGACTGCCACATAGACCAGGAAGGCCACGCCGTGCAGCGGCCCGAACAGCTTCACCAGCGCCACGTTGGCCATGGGGCCGTACTTCATCCACATGCCGATGAGCAGGCCGGCCCAGGTCACAGCCTCGATGAAAGCGACCGCGGCGAACAGGCGTCCGGTCGGGTGCATGGGGGAAGGTTGGGTCACGCGGGGCTCCGGCAGCGGGGTATCAAATGCGAATGATACGCAGATGCGAGCCGCGTATGGAGTCGAGCCGTGCTCGACTGTTGGAGCGTGTCCACCAAGGTGGACACCTACCGGAGCGTGTGTGGCAGAACCTGCTCCCCGATCTCACGCAACACCGCGTCCATCGGCCGCCCGTTGTCGACCAGATTGAACATCACGTGCGCCACGCCCTGCCCATGCACGCGCAGCAGATAGTCACGCAGGCCATCGCGGCCGACCTTCAGGCCCAGCGGCAGCGGCTCGGCTGGCGCCTGCGGATCTGCCTGCAGATCCAGAAGCATCGACTGCACGAATGGCTTGCCCGGCCCACCGCGCTGCACCAGCGCCTGCTGCCACAGGCCGATGCGCCCCTCCTGCGCGGCCTCCTCACGATGATAGGTGGCCCAGCCTTCGGCCTCGCGCGCGATCCACTGCAGGCTCTGCCGCGCGGTACCCACCACCAGCATCGGGATGCGGGTTGCCGGCGCCGGCAGCACGTCGAAGCCACCCGTGGCCTGCAGTACGGCGGTCCGCGCATCGGCCTCCGGTGACAACGCCGCGCGCAGCAACGTCCAGCGCTCACGGAAGGTCGTCGCCCTGCCCTCCAGATCCTCGCCGAAGGCGGCGAATTCTTCCGGGCGGTCACCCGAACCCAGGCCCAGCACGAACCGCCCTGCACTGATCCGGTCCAGGCTCAAGGCCGACTTCGCCACCTGCAACGGCTGGCGCAACGGCAACACGATGGCGGCGGTACCGACCACGATGCGCGTGGTCGCGGCGGCCAGCATGCCCAGCCACAGGAAGGGGTCGTCCAGCGCGCTCGCCGTCGCGTCCGGACCCTGCGGCACCATCAGCGGTACATCGCGCGCCCACAACGCGGCGAAACCAAGATCGTCGGCCAGCCGCGCAATGCGCCGCGCCGCGCCCGGATCGGCCAGCCCATGCGCCGCAACGGGCGTCATCAGGCCCAGGCTCAGTCCCTGTTGCGGAAACAACGAAGCGTAGGCGGGATTGAATTCACTCATGGGACCAGCTTAGCGTGCAGGCAACCGGCGACGATCACACGCCACACGCCACAGGAAGATCGCTGCATGCCGAGGATCCGCCCCGCCCACATCGATGACATGCCCGCGATGAGCGCGGTATGCCTGGCCGCATTCACTGCGGCCGTCGCGCCCTCGCTCAGCGCGGCCGGCATTGCTACGTTCGGCAGTGTCGCCGCCGCCGATGCGTTCGCTGCACGCCTGCAGGGTGACAACCAAATCCTGGTGGCCGAGCAGGATGGCCGCATCCTCGGCGTGGTAGAGCTGAAGGAAGGCCGCCACCTGGCGATGCTGTTCGTCGATCCCGCCTGCCAGGGCCAGGGCATCGGCCATGCCCTGTTCGAAGCCGTGCTGCCGCACCTGCGCACACCGGTGCTGACCGTGCGCGCCTCGCTCAACGCAGTGCCTACCTACCTGCGCTATGGCTTCGTGCTGGACGGTGATGTCGGCGAGTTCAACGGGCTGGTGTACCAGCAGATGGTGCGGGCAGCCGCCTGAGGGCAGCGGGTGTCATGCCCCGCTGCACGGCCGATATAAGCAAACTGAATCAGCACACTCCCCGGCCATTCCTACAATGGACTGTCCCCCCTTCGAGATGCCGCCGATGCGCGTCGCGCTTTCCGTGTTGCTGCTGGCTTCGGCGCTGAGCGCCTGCACCCCGGCCCCGGTGTCCACCGCCAGCTCCGCCGAGGCGCCCGCGCCGGCGTCCGCCATCGCCTGGCGCCAGGGCGATGTGGACGATGCCTTCGCCGAGGCCGCCGACAGCGGAAAGCCGGTGCTGCTGTACTGGGGCGCGGTCTGGTGCCCGCCGTGCAACCAGCTCAAGGCCGGCCTGTTCAAGGACCCGGCGTTCATCGCGTTGACCGGCAAGTTCGTGCCGGTCTACCTGGATGGCGACGAGGAAGGGGCACAGGCCTGGGGCGAACGCTTCGGGGTGCGCGGCTATCCGACCCTGATCGTGCTGGACCCACAACGCAATGAGCTCACCCGCGTGGCCGGCGGCAACGACGCGGCCGAACTGACCCGTGCGCTGACCGTCGCGGCCGGGCGCCGCAGCGCCATCGCCGCCACCCTGGCGACGGCACTGGCCACGCCGGACAGGCTGGCCGCCGAAGACTGGCAGGTGCTGGGCGACTACGGCTGGGAAGTCGACGCCAACCGCCTGGCCGGCGAGCGCAGGAGCCAGGATGTGCTGCGCCAGCTGTCCAAGGCCGCACCCGACGCGGCGCTGCAACGCCGCTTCGCCCTGCTGGCCCTGGCCACCGCCGACACGCCCGCCAGCTCGCCCACCGAGGTGCGTGAGCTGCTGCAGGCAGTGCTGGCGCAACCTGCCGAAGTCCGTCGTAACCGCGAACTGCTGGGTTACGCGGGCGCGACGCTGGTCAAGCAGGCCAGTGCCGGGCCGGCCACCAGCAACACGCTGGGACAGCAGCTGCTGGTCGCACTGGAGCGCGCAGATGCCGAGCGCGGTGATCGCGCCGACGACGCGTTGTCGCGTGCGCTGACCGAAGTGTCGCTGGCACGTCAGCAGCAGCCAAACGGCCCACTGCCCGCGGCCCTGGTTGAGCGGGTCAAGCAGCGCGTGGCCGCTGCCGATGCCGCCGCCACCGATGCGCATGCACGCCAGGCCACGATCAGCAGCGCGGTCTACGCACTGCGCCAGGTCGGCGACGACGCGGGCGCCGAGGCGCTGTTGCTGGCCGAGCTGAAGCGCAGCGAGCAGCCGTACTACTACATGCCCGAGCTGGCCGAACTGGCCGAGCAGCGCGGCGACACCGCCGGCGCACTGGAGTGGCTGAAGCGCGCCTACGATGGCGCGCAGGGCCCGGCCACCCGCGTGCAGTGGGGCGTGCTGTACGTGGAGGGCCTGTTGAAGCTGGCGCCGGACGATGCACCACGCATCGAGCAGGCCACCGCCTCGCTGATCGCCGAACTGGAAGCGCAGCCGTCGGGCTACCACCAGCGTACCCGCCAGCGTTTCGAGCGCCTGGCCGGGCAGTTGAAGACGTGGAGCGGCAAGCACCAGGGCGCCGAAACACTGGCGCGGCTGCAGCAGCGGATGCAGCAGGCGTGCGGGGAACAGGTTGATGGTGCGTGCAAGGATTGGTTGAGTTGAGTTGATGAAGGCGCTGGCGGCTGGTTCGCCTGCCGGCGCTTTTGTTGATCCGTGTGGGAGGGGGCGGGGGCCGCTGGCCAGGACACGCAAAAGCCCCTCCATGGTGCTCGATGGCGCCATCCTTGGCGCCAACGGTCCTGTCCAGCGGCCCCCGCCCCCTCCTGACAGTTTCCTGCGAGCGCGGGCAGCGCAACAGCGCGCCGGTGAGGTTCGAAAAGCGGGTTCTGGTAGTGCCGGCCGCTGGCCGGCAACCCGACCTTCGCTGATTGCC